>CACZNZ010000452.1 GCA_902782625.1 uncultured Lachnospiraceae bacterium
AATCCTGCCTTCTCTTTGCTCGAGATCGATCGGATTGGAAGGCAGGTTCCAGTGAACAATCCTTCTGCAGTAATTATGAAAATCCAGCCCTTCCTGCCCAATCGAAGTCGTCGCCAGCACAAACGGACGGAAAGGTGAATTAAAAGCGTTCCGAATGGTTTTCTTCCGATCCTTTCCCTTTTCTTTTCCTTCGCCTTTGGTAAATGCTACAGCAAAATGTGTTCGTATGTTTGTAGACTTGTCTCTCTTTCCATAAGCACGCTTTTTAAAACTCGCAAACGTATCTACATTGTACAAAGTGGTACGGATATCCATGGCTTCAATCATCTTCTGATGAATCTGAAGAATCAATGTATCGTCCCGGTCAATGCCATTCGATATCAGATGAGCATATTCATCAAAGACAGCCTGAAGATTGCCCTGTCTGCAATAAGTCAACAGATTCTGCCAATGTGCATCATCTGATTTTCTCCCGCAGGTAAGTTCGACAACAGCAGTGGCTTCCGGTGAATTCATCCGATTAATAAATACTCTTGCCAGCTGACTGGGAATATAAGAAGGCAGTATTTCTCCTTCGCCAAGATAGTTTTGATATGTACGCTTGATGCATACTGCCGGAGATGCGATAGCCATATCTGTGAGAACATCGGCAAGATCATCCGGACGTCTGCCAAGATTCACAAACTTCTTCTGATGTGTATCATCGAAGAGATCTGATAATGCTTCCAAATGTATCTTAAAGCCTTTTTGCCCCCTGGCTTTCTCATCACCGTCAGAATAGTCTATTATTATTTCACCGTTTTCAAGCCAGTCGGAAGCGTATTCCGCCCCATCCATCAATAACGGCGCCAAATAATACCAGCGTGCATCCTGATTACCTCTGATGTTAGAAGGAATTTCCTGCAGCTTTTCATTTATCTTTCGCCTTACCTGTTTTTGAATAGTCTTGATTGTCATTCCATCATTCATACAGGCAATCGGATCATAGCACTCTGAAAGAAACTGAGAAGGATACAACAGACAGAATAACGTCATTGCACCCGGAAGTCCATTTCGAACCGAGAAATTCATTCTTGCAGACGGATAGCGCTTTTCGCCGCTATAGAAATAGTGAACATTCCGGTCCTGATAATCCTTCGCCAGTTTCCCAACTGTTCGTCTTTCCGCCTCATAGGAGAGCAAACTGGCCAACATGCGGGGAACCATTTCCCACGCTGAAAAAACCAGTGTTTTTGATGAGAACTCTGTATTTTTAAATGCACCTTCCATTTCGTAATATGGTCTTGACGGCGGCATCCAAAGCAGTTTTTCCACTCCTCTTTGCAGCACATTGTTCATAACTCGTTCGAGCCGGGCATTATTATTCGGAATCCGCTGATATCGATCAAGCTGGCTTCTTTTTAACCAGAATGAATCCTTCCTGATCTTTCGGATTTCGTCCGGATGTGCTTTAAAATATTTCTCGACATTGCGTTTCAGCTGGTAATCCCGCATGAACGACATGATGTAAGGTGTCGATTTGATATAATCTACCGGCACTTGATAATTTGCTCCGATCTCTTCGAGAAGCCCCTGGGCCTGTACATAAGACCGGATATCCTGTTCCAGAACCTCCAGTGGAATATGTACGTCACTGTCATCAATAATGTCTGCATTTTCTGAAGCAGAGATTCGTTCTGTCCTGCAGACAGTCTGGTACATGGCATCTTCTGCAGCTTCCTTTGCAGAAAGGATCGTCGTATCTCCGATCGTTAACTCTTTGAGCCTGATGGAATAATCCCTCCAGACAGTCAAAAAATGATGATTAGCCTCTGGATCTTCATTCAGAAAATTCATCACGGAAAGGAACTCCGTATAATGCTCATCAAGCTTGTTTTCATCTATTTCTTCCGGCGTCGAATACATTTTATAGGGTGTTGCAGACAAGAGAAGCATGCGTACATCACGGGCATGGAAGAATTTGTCTGCCAGCATCCCCGTTTCGGATTCAGGATCTGAATTCAGAAGCTCTTTGAATCTCTGAAACTCGTCCATGATGACAAGATCCGGTTCCAGCTTTTCAAGGCTGATCTTTGCAAATATCACCCTCAGCTTCCCGATGATCCCATTATTACCGACACGTCCTCCTTTGTTTTTTCGAATCGCCCGGCATAATTCGATCAGGCCGTCCATGTATGTCAGATCATCCCGCCAGATCACAGAAAGCTCTTTATGGAGGTGATACTGCATATAATCGAAATACCTGCCATTTGAGCTGTCATTACAGAAAACTGCCTCTTTCTCATATGAGTCTTTACACCATGAATTCCAGGCAGATGTTGCCCAGTCCATCATGGCGATTTCTAGTTCATAAAGATAGCTGTGCAGTTCTGGAAGCCTTTTGAGATGGACAAACATCAGCGCCCGTTCGGACACAGTTCCAGTGCCGGCTGTCATTCGAAAGGAAGTATCCGGCGTGAGTGGGATCAGCTGAATATAACGGTCGAGCAGATCCGAATCATTTTCCTGTTTAAAAATATTCAGATGCTGCATTGAGAGACGGGAAGAAGATGTGTTTTCTGTCTTTAATTCATGTGTAACCCGCAATTTCTGTAAATTCTGATCTGCAATTGCCGCATTGGAGCAGATATAGACGACCTTGACCAGATCATCACCTTCCTCATGGCGCAGTTTTGCCAGTTTCGCTACAGTGCCCCTTGCAATCAGAGTTTTTCCAAGACCAACTTCATCTGATACGAGTACACGACGCTGGTTATGCCGGTAAAGATAATCAATGCGCTCAACGGTAGCTCGCTGGAAATCCTTCAGGCCACTCATGATCGTTTCAACAATTGTATCGAGCTGATCGGCCACCTTAACCATCGAACTTCACCGCCTTCTTAAACGTTTCGTATAGCTTTTTGAAATTCTCAGGAATGATTCCATCATCCGAGATTGTTTTCATCAGATACTCAATTCCTTTGAATTTCTCCGGACTCATTGCCGCAGTCTGCAGCATTTTTTCATACAGTGCCGGGACATGATCCCCCCGCCGGTTTATATCATCATGTGTTTCTTTTCCGGTGACACTGACTTCCAGCATGGAAAGAATCGAATCATCATCAAGAAGAAATGCAATATATCGGTAAAAGCAATCCCTGTTGCTGACAACACTGGATACTACCCGCTTTTCTCTGTCATCCGGCAAACCTTTTGTAGGAATGATCAATACACGTTCTACAGTCTGCTCTCCGTCAGAAACCGAAACGACATAAAACTCAGAAATCTGTGTTATTGTAAGCTGGGTAAATATAACATCACTTTTGAATTCTTCTGTTCTTTTTTATTTTATCTTCCGTATATCAACCTGATATTCCTTTATATCACAGTCTTCAAAATGAACACTTGCCGAATAATACTCCTCATCCTCCTGCTCTACTATTGCATATGGATTGCTACGATTAAGATCCTTAACGACGGCATTCAATGCTTTCGACTGCTCATCTCCCTCATCAATAATTGCATTCTGCAGTGTGACTTCCTGAAAGGGATTGTCAGATCCATCCTTTTCTGTTCCAAAAAGGGATGCTGTAAGCTTATCCAGGTCAAGATATCTTCTTTTCGACCGCAGGCGAATCATAAATTCAATATTGCCGTAAACCGCATTATGCGAGGCATTCAAAGAACCAAGATAAAGATCTGAACTCGAATACTTACGGATCATATATACCTTTGCATGGATATCCTGCTTCTGAATATCCTGCGCCTCTTCTGAAATTGCAGTTTCCCCATCAATCACTGCATCCCGCAAGGTATAAATATGGAATCGACTGATATCCTCAGGAACCAATTGAGCAAGAGACATTTCTCTTGTAATCAGCATATATCTGGCATCCTTAATCGGAGACCGCGTGTTGCGGTCATTAAAGCCACGGATTATACTTCCTGAAAGAAATGGTGATATAATCATGATTTCATGAAATGTATCCTGAAACAGGTCCGTTTCATTAAACTGATAGATTTCTCCGGAGACACTCTTTACGCCATTCGGAATGAATTCATAATCATAAAAAGCCTTATCTTCAGGTTCAAATCTGACAGTAGACAAT
>CACZNZ010000453.1 GCA_902782625.1 uncultured Lachnospiraceae bacterium
AACAGCTTCATTTTCCTCCGGAGAGAAGGTGCAGGTGGAATAACACATGATCCCGCCAGGTTTGAGCATGTTCGCGGCGTGGACAATGATATCTTTCTGTATGCCGGAAAAATAATCCGGGCCCTTCTCCTTCCAGGCCTCGATCACCGCTGGATTCTTTCGGAACATTCCCTCTCCTGAACAGGGGGCATCCAGCATGATTTTATCAAAATATCCTGGAAAATGCCCGGCAAGAATATGCGAAGGTTCGTTCGTAACAAAAATATTGGGCAGACCGAACAATTCGAGATTCCGCAACAATGCCCTGGCTCTTGCCTGATTGATGTCATTGGCAACGAGCAGGCCGGTTCCCGCAAGTTTTGTGCCCAATGCGGTAGCCTTACCCCCCGGTGCAGCGCACAGATCAAGGACGATGTCTCCAGGTTCAATGGGAAGCCTTGAAGCCGGTGTCATCGCACTTGGCTCCTGCAGATAATAAAGGCCTGCTCCGTATTCCGGGCGTCGGGAGGGAAAGTCGGATTCTTCATAGAAAAAACCATCCCGCACCCATGGGACCTGTGTAAGGTCCATAAGGCGGGACAGTTCTTTATAGGATGTCTTCATGGTATTGAGCCGAAGAGCATGACGGTGTCGTTTTTCCATATTCGACAGAAATGTTTCATACTCATCTCCGAGACATTCCTGCATTTTTTGCAGGAAACTTTCAGGTAATGCAGATAACATAATCTAGGATTCCTTTTCTTCTTCTTTTTTTCTTCTGGCCCGGCGGTCGCTGATCAGTTCTTCCATGATCACTTTTCTGGTTACGATGCCTATAAAGACATTGCGGTCATCCACGATAGGCACAAAATTCTGGTTCAGAATAACATCTCCAAGTTCCGAAATATCTGCGTTGATAGATACCGGTTTATAATTCCATTTTAATTTCAGAGAGCCGACTTTCACCTGGCGCATGGTATCCATGTCCATATGGAAGTCCCGGATCAGGTTCCAGAGGAAATCCCCTTCCGTGATCGTCCCACAGTATTCCCCCTGCGCATTGATCAGCGGAACGGCCTGAAAGCCTTTTTTTCTCAGTGTACGAAGAGCATTTCCCACAGTTTCTTCTATCGTAAGATATACCGCATCACTTTTCGGAAGTAATGTAAATGGTATTTTCATATCTGTCCTCCTTCTTTCCGGGAAAAGATATCTCGGAATGCTGCTTTATACGGCGCATGGACAACACCGTATTCTGTCACAATACCAGTAATAAGATCAGCGTCAGTTACGTCGAAAGCCGGATTGAAGACTTTAACGCCGGTGCGAGGAACCATCGGCTCTTTATACCACATCGTAGTTACTTCCTCCGGTTTGCGCTGCTCTATTTTGATTCCGTCTCCGGTTTCAATGGACATATCGATGGTGGAAGTCGGGGCGCAGACATAAAACGGTACACCGTAACGTCTGGCGGCAAGAGCAACCATGGATGTCCCGATTTTATTGGCGGTATCACCGTTGGCAGCGACTCTGTCGCACCCTACGAAGACTGCCTGGATTTTTCCTTCCCGCATCGCTGCACTGACCATGTTGTCACACAGCACTGTCACATCCATGCCCGCACTGCTAAGTTCAAAGCTGGTCAATCTGGCTCCCTGTAAAAGAGGTCTGGTTTCATCACAGAAAATGCGGAAATGATATCCGCTTTTATGACCCAGATACATCGGTGCCGTTGCGGTTCCGTAACGTACGGTTGCAAGCTGGCCGGCATTGCAGTGGGTCAGCAGGCCATCCCCTGGTTTTACGAGAGCCAGCCCGTTGCGTCCGATCGCCTCACACACCCGGATGTCCTCGTCCCTGATTGCGATAGCCTCATCATGGAGAGCCAGGACGATCCGGTTGACGGGTTCGTTCTTTCTTTGCAGGACAATCTGCTCCATACGGCGGATGGCCCAGGAAAGATTCACAGCAGTGGGCCGGGCTTCGTTAAGATAGTTTCCTGCCTCATGATAGGCCTTATAAAAGGAGTCATAATCCTGGCAGGAAGCGGCAATCTGTCTTGCAGCAAGATAGACACCGATGGCTGCGGCAACACCGATGGCAGGAGCCCCCCGGACTTTCAGCAGATAGATTGCTTCCCGGATATCTTCCTGTCGGGTCAGAGAAAGCATCTCAATCTGATTGGGAAGTTTGGTCTGGTCAATGATAACTAAAGCATGGTTTCTATCATCAAGAGCTACGGTATCATAATCTAAAACAGTTCTTTCTTTCTGAAGTATCTGATAATCGGACATGGCTTTATTCCCCTTTTGTTCTAATATAATAATAAGCAGTTTATGCCTGTCAATTACTATTGTAGAGGGCAGGAGCGGGGATGTCAATGAAAAGAAAAATAAACATTTGTTCGAAGAAATCCACTGTGATATAATGAAAAAAATGAGGTGAGCAATGAAAAATTTAAGCAGAATAGATGTGCTTAAGATATGTTTTGGGGCTGCAGTATTCCTGTCATTTGGCATGGGATATGATGCCTATACAAAGCATGATCTCACAGCAGCCATGATATGGGCATTTGTCTGTGCAATCTCGGTTTTTGCTTTGGCAGCAAGAATCAGGAGAGGTCATTATCTTTCCATGAGATTGAAGCAGGTTGACCAGTTAAGTGGAAATGCATTCGAGGAATATCTCAGGGCACATTTTAAAAAAATGGGATACCGTGTCAGACTCACAGAAGAGAGTCATGATTACGGAGCGGATCTTATCCTGAAACGTTGGGGAGAGACGGTGGTTGTCCAGGCCAAAAGATATGAAAGACATGTAGGCATGTCGGCGGTTCAGGAAGTGATTGGAGCCGTTGCCTGTTATGAGGCGGATCGTGCGATGGTAGTCACGAACCACGGGTTTACCAAAAGTGCCTGGAGACTGGCCAGGCATAATGATGTGGAATTGTGGGGCAGGGAGGAATTGAAAAAATATCTGAATGCCAGAGAATGATTTAGAGAGTCTGAAGGAACAGGAGCAGTTTTTCATATTGCTCGTCAGAAAGCTTTGCCGCATACTGAATCAGACGCAGCTGTTGCTCTGTTACCATGAGATAATGAGAACTGTCCGACTCCAGGAAGAATTCAGAAAGTGTAAGTCCGAATGCTCCACAGATTTTTTCCAGAGACGGGAAAGAAGGCAGAGAGTTATTGCGGTACCAGGAAGAGATTGTAGATTGCGGAATGTCAGCTTTTTCTGCAAGCTGGTATTCCGTCCAATGCCGTGCTTTTCTTTCTTGATTGATTTTGTCTAAAATATTCACGATAACTGTCTCTCTTTAAACACACATATCTTATCAGCTGTTTATCGTTATTATTATACGAAGTTCCGAAGCGTCTGATAATGCATAATTCCGTATCTTTTATACGTGATACCGTAACAATAACTGATTACATTAGGAATATAGATGAAATAACTGATAATTCAAAAAATTATCAAAAATAGCATTGACAAATTAGGATCATTTTAGTATAATGCAAATACAAGAAAGGACGGACAAAGTCCATTATATAGATTCTGTAATTATAGTGTTAAGGTTTTGGTATTAGAAAAAGAGGTGAGACCGCCAAGAGTTTTAATTTAATTTCAGAATTTAAATATGAAAGAAGGAGGTACGGACCACCAGAAGGATTAATTTGATTTAGGAAACGATATTATACCAGGAGGTACAGACCGACAAAAACTTTATTTTCGAATTCGGGTTGAGACGAGCGTAATTGATTAGATGAGGGAAGCAACAGGATCCGGTTTATGGACGGGCTTCGTAGAGTAAGATATAACAAGTAATCGTAGAAGCAGACGGATCGACTTGGGATTCATAGGATGAAGAAACACGAGATGAAGCATTGACTATGGAGGGTATACCGTTGGACAATGTAATTGAACATGGATGAAGGAGCATCTGAAAGAACGATTCGGGTGCTCCTTATTTTTATGTATAAGTCCAGTGCGCAGCGCCTGAACAGATCTACATGCTTGCATGTAAGATTGTTCAGGCATTGCGCACGACAAGCAAAAACGAGCGCAGCAGTAAGCTGCGAAGCGAGGTTTTGCTTGAGGATTGCGGAAAGCTGCGCAGCAGCGAGAGCAATCCGGACTTATACGATTATTCCACTATTTCTCCCCCTCCACCTTAATACTGACACCGGCTTTAAAATTAACCTGATAGCCATCAGGCAGAACATCGATATTTTCAACATAGGTAATGATCTGGTTATCGTCAAAAACCTTGATGGGACCAGGAGTTATGCAGGACTTGGTTCTTTCAAAGAAATCTGCATAATCATAACAGGCCGGTGAAAATGTTTCGGCCTTCTCAGAAATAAGTGCAGAATCTGTCATCCCATCGATCAGTTCAAGAAGGGTTCTGATCTGCACTTCATGCCAGGCGTACTGACTTCTCTCTACGATTAACTGATTCTTCTTTTCCTGAATTCCTCGGAGCAGCTTGACATATAACTTCTTTTTCTTCTGGTCTTCTTCTTTTTCTATACGGGCATTGATCATTGGTATTTTCTTTTCAATGCGAGCAAGCTGCTCATCGATCATGGCGATCGGCCCCCACAGAATCCGCTCCTGCAGACGAATCAGGTTCTCCCTTTCCGCTGGAAGGAGATTAAGGGCACGGAGAACAGCCTGCTTGGCTTCCGTTTCTTTTATATTACGTCCGGAACACCCTTCTGCACTGCGCCTTCGCTTCTGGCATCGCCAGTCTGTGCGTGAAGGATCTTTTTTGGCATAGCGGCGATAGCAGCTCCCACATTCACAGCAGATCAGCCGGCCGCCTAAAGCCATTTTGCTTCCGTAGTGAATAAGCTGCCCTGAGGCTTTAATATTGTCAGTCCGACGCTGGAATTCCCCCTGTACCTGAAGAAAAACAGATTTAGGGATAATCGGCTCATGGGCATTCTCCACATAATACTGCGGGAGTTGACCGGTGTTTTTTGCGATCTTTTTTGTCATGAAATCAACGGTATAATATTTCTGTAGAATCAGATCTCCCATATATTTTTCGTTTCTTAGGATGGATCTGACGGTAGATTCATACCATTTGTTCTTGCCAGGACCCGTTTTAATATGGTCCTGTTCCAGGCCCTTAGCGATGTGAAGAGGACTGAGCCCCTGAAGAAATTCCCGGTAAATCCGACGCACGATGGCCGCCTCTTCTGGGACAATGACCAGATCTCCGGCATCGTTTTTCGTGTATCCGAGGAACTGATTGTGATTGACCATC
>CACZNZ010000454.1 GCA_902782625.1 uncultured Lachnospiraceae bacterium
AGCATAGGCGCTGAGTTTTTTCCAAGACTGATATGTGAGATCATGTTCTGTATCTCATCAAGGTATATATCGACCGTTATACATCCTGAATAATAGCCTGCAACATCGTAAATTGGTGCTGAACAGGTAGACATGACCTTTCCGCTTGAAGGATCGTAGTACGGATTTGTGATATTCGACTGCCCCTCTGCAAGGCCGGTAGTTACAACATAATATTCCTGATTAAAATAGTCATAATCCGCATTGGAATATTCATCAGTGTATACAACCGTATCTCCGTCTCTGTACCAGTATGGACCTGCATAGGTCATATGATTGTAAACACCCTGCTTAAACCAGATTCCGCTTCCGGAAATAACACTACTGGACATAATGGTCTTTTTGAAAATAGCCTGGTAAACATCAAGGTCAGTAGAGCTATAAGTTCCGCCAACAGTACTGGCCAGGGCTGTTCCTGTAGACCTGAGGGTCTTAAGCGTAGCATTGATATCACTTACGTTAGCCTTAATGCTCTCTTCAGCCTTTTCTGCTGTCAGTGCCTCGATAGCCTTGGATGACTTACTAACACTGACTGCTGTTACAAGAATAAGAGCAAGCGCAACAGCGGGTATAATTCCAAGAAGCATCTTGGCCAGCAAATTCATTCTTTTAAACATATCCTTGCGTCCTCCTTATTCTTCCTCGAGAGGCTCACGGCCAAATTGAGGGTCATTATTACCGGAATCTGTAATAAACATTTCGAGCATGTTTATAGGATCGTTAAAGTCTGCCAGCCAGCCTTCACGGGCGACGTCATAATTACCATCCTTACGATTCTGCTGGAATGTAGGCCAATCCTGTTTTACAACAGTGACATCTATTCCAACTTCAGCAAGATCTTTTTTAATAGCTTCTGCTACAAGAACATGAGACTGACTGTCATTTGTAAGGAACTCAAAGGAAAGAGGGGTCTCAGCTGACAGCTTTCCATCGCTGCCAAAGGTAAATCCCGCCTCCTCAAACAGAGCTTTTGCCTGTTGAACCGAAGCATCATTCTTTTCCGCTGAATAATAGCCAACAGAATCAGCATCCGGGAAGGTGTACTGATCATCGTTAGTTTTATAGACTCCGCCATTTCCGTCAAGCATTCCTTCCGGAATGAAAGATGTCGCCGGAATCTGACCTGTCTGTCCGATCTTATCGCAGATGTACTGTCTGTCCACTAAAAGACCGATTGCGCGTCGCATGGCAGCTGCCTGAGTTGATGTTTTCCCATCAAAGAGATGACTGTTTACGTTAAATGCAAAATAGTATGTTCCAAGACTTGGTGCTATGACAAATTCAGGATCTTTAGATGCAAGGAATTTTGAGATTTCCTCTGTAGGTACTGAATCAGCAAAGTCAATCTCTCCGTTTTTATAGGCTTCATAAATATATGTCTCATCTGAAGACAGAATAAAATGCAGTTCATCAATCTCAACATTATCGGCGTCATAGAAATACGGGTTCTTTACATAGACCATTCTGTCGCCCGGGACCCAGGATTGAAGCGTAAATGCTCCGCTGGAAACAAAGCCGGGTCCTTCTGCCCATGCACCGGGATTAACTCCGTCAGGATCTGCAGCTTCTACATTGGCCTGATTTACTGGGAAGAAGATTGGAAATGCCATAAGGTCAAGAATATATGCACAGGGCGATGTAAGTGTAAAAGAAAGCGTGGTATCATCCACTGCCTTAGCCTTTACTTTGCCATCGTCATAACCTGCAAAATTACTGAACATGTACCCATAATCTGCGGCAAGAGAAGGATTTACCGCTCTGTTCCAGGAATAAACAAAGTCGGATGCAGTAATCGGTGTTCCGTCTGACCACTTAAGTCCATTCTTGAGATGGAAGGTATAGTTAAGACCGTCTTCAGAAACTTCATAGGGGTTGGCATCATCAGCAAGCGCAGGAATGCATTCACCGGCTGCATTATATGTATAGAGTCCTGCGAAAGTGTTTGCAACAAGACATGCTCCGTCTACCGAAGAGTTCAGTGCAGGATCAAGATATGTAGGGTCAGAAGAAAGGCTTACTCTGAGTGCATTGCCTTCACAACCCTTTGCATACATAAAATATTTGGTTCCAAAAAGGGATGAAAAGATTCCGCTAATGGATTTCTTCTGAAGATATGGATCGTTGTAGTAATAGATAGGCACAATAGCACCTGTAGACATCAGAATATCTTCTGCGCGATGCATCATTACTTCGCGTTCAGCATAATCAGTTGTATTCTTGATGTTAAAGATAAGCTGGTTGTATTCTGTCCAGTCCGGAGCAGCACTGTTATGTACAGAGTTCGTCAAAGTTGATGGCCATGAAGCCTCTGAAGAAGAACCACCTGAACTCTCTGCTATTGTTTCAGCGGCTTGTTCTTCAGCCGGAGTTTCGCCACCGGCATCAGTTGCCTGCCTGCCACATGCGACAAGGAGACAGAGTGTCATAGACAATGCTATAACACCTGAAATAAATTTCTTCTGCATCATAAATACCTCCTGATAAGAAAGCCAAACTTGTAAATAAGTCGTAAGTTTATTATCCACTATTTCGTGAAAAAACATTGTGTTTTTCACGTTATTTAATAAAAATTTAAGTTTTCAAAAATGAATATTTATGCAAGTCCTAAGTAGCTAAACCCTAATAAACAAGACTCTTATTATAATGTTTATCAATTTTTAATAAACGGTTTTACGTATTTTTGCATGACTCATGTTAAAATTATTATGGCGCTGATTTCACATGTTTAAGGAGAATAAAATATGAATGCAGAACAATACAAAAGAGCCAATAATAACAGCTATTATGTTTGCCTGGTCATAATCGCAGCCGGACTGTTTCTGACGATATTTAAGGCGTTTAATGAAGGAATGTCCGTTGGTAAAGTCGCAATCATCTGTAACGCGATTTTGGGCGCTATAATGATCTCAATCGGTAATTTCAAATTCCCGACAGTAAAACTGGGCTCTATTCTGATCATGGGTGGCTCAACCATTTTCTACTTTGTGCTTCTCATTGCCGAAGATAATATTGTTTACTTTGCATTTGGTCTTCCAATCCTGATATGTTCCATTATTTATCTGAATGTAAAACTATGTAAGGCAGGTATAGCTGCCATAACAATTTCTTTCACAATTACGTGCATAAAAGCCTATGTACAAACCGGATCTCTTGATATGGTCCATGTACCTGCTTTTATAACACTTGCTCTTGCATTCATTTCATGTCTATGTACAGTTACTCTTCTGACTATGTTTAACACAGAGAACAACGCAGTAATAACAGAAAATGCGGAAAAGACTCTTGAAACAGGAAATGCCATGGCTGATATAGCCAATACCATAACAGATCTCTTCAATGAGTCTCAGGAAGATATGGTCACTCTTCAGGAGATCATGGATAATCAGCATACAGGCATGCAGGATATTGCCAGCAGCATGGAAAGTACAGCTCAGGCCATAACCAATCAGGCTCAGAAAGTCCAGGAGATCCAGGAAGAAACAGAGACCACAGAGCAGCATAGAAAAGAAATGACCAAAGCCTCTGAGAACGCACAGCGCACTGTAAAGGAAGGTGTACAGGTTATCGGAGAGCTGAGAAATAAATCACAAGATGTAGCAAGAACCAGCCAGGTAACTGTAGAGACTACACAGGCAGTTATAAATAAGGTTGAGGAAGTTCAAAAGATCGTCGGATCTATCATGTCTATTTCAAAACAGACTAACCTACTTGCCCTCAATGCAAGTATTGAGGCTGCCAGAGCAGGTGATGCCGGTAAGGGATTTGCAGTTGTTGCCAACGATGTACGTGAACTTGCTGCTGAAACAAATACCGCTTCTACAGAGATAACGAACATTATCAATGAGCTTACTGAGGATGTACAGAAAGCAATGGCCAGCATAGATGACACCGTTGCTTCAGTATCAGAGCAGAACGAAATGATCGAGACTGTGGGTGAAAACTTCGACAGCATCAATGATAACGTTACAGAAATGCTTGATCGCTTCCAGGTGATCGGAGAAGGAATGAAATCCATTGCATCTTCTACTACAGAGATCAACGATAGTATCTCCAATCTCTCAGCTACCAGCCAGGAAGTTGCATCTCTCTCCAATCAGGGTGTAGAGGCCTCAGATCGCGCAGCTCAGAAATTCGATGCATTCAAAGACACTCTGGGACAGATTTTCCAGCAGGCAAACAAGCTCAAAGACATGCAAACACAGGGCTGAGACAGTTTTAATTCATAAATTTTTCTAAAATTTCGTACAAAAGCCTTAACTTAGTATATATATTTACGATATAATACTCAGTAGCAGTAAATATCTGCTACTGAGTATTTTTACAATTTAAGAAAGGAGGAAATATGTGTATGACAGCTACATGTGATGCAAAAATGGAAGTAATTGACTGCATTCTTCATGATTGTGAGAATGAGTATTATCCTGATCCTGAAAGAGTAGCTCATATTACCGGTTTACCATTGGGGGTAGTTTTTGATTTACTTATCGAACTTAAA
>CACZNZ010000455.1 GCA_902782625.1 uncultured Lachnospiraceae bacterium
ACAGATGGTAATATAATAGCGTAACCCCCCCAATACATTATATAATTTTGCTACACCCTAAAGTAACAAAATACCTTCTCCAAGGAGAGTGGCGCTTGCCGCTCTCTTTTTTCTTTCTGCATAAAGAAGATAAAGAAGAAAAAGCTCCCGGGATCAGAAAAAAATCTGTTTCCGAGAGCTTTTTTGGTATCTTCACTCTTCTGAATTGACCCGGACGGTATGATCTCCGAGTCTGGCGATATAATCGGTATTGACATATCCGGTATTGCCCTTATATTCGCCGCTGGCCACTTCTACATAGGCATAATTGGTTCCCTCTACCTTTTCAAGCATCTTCAGATGCGTCATCTGAGCCAGGCTGATATCCCCCTGATGGGAATTGGCATTCGGTTCTGTACGTAATGTCAGTGATTCATAGACATCTGCGACATAAATGTCGGCATTTTCCGTATTCTCTTCCTGTGTACTCGCATTCTCCGAAGCGGTCTCGGCGTCCTTCACGGTAGAAGGAAGAGAGATAGAAGCACTGGCTGATCTGCTGGGGAGCAGAAAATACAGTGTCATAAAGCACATTGAGGCAAATGTTGCGACAAACAATGCGCAAAATAAAGAGACGATCAGTTTCTTCAGCATACCGGTTTCCTTTCTTTAATGATTCAAACTTTCAATATTTTACCATAGGAACCCTGAAAATAAAAGATTATTTGTTGACATTTTTTGCGAGATAAGATATGATTGGTACTGTTGACTTGAAAGCTTGAATAAGCATGAGAAAAAACATTGACGGAGACAGTAGGTGCGCATCCAACGCCACAGTGAGACGGGGAGAGTGTGAACCCGTTGCCAGTAGGGCGTAACTGAAGATCACTCCAGAGTTTCATCGCTGAAATTTTCAGTAAGCGATGACGGAATTCCACCGTTATCCGGAAGACATATGTCAGTATGTACAGGTGGTATAAGTGAAAGATTTGACTTTCATCCTTTGACTGGATGGAAGTCTTTTTTTTAAAGTCAGGAGGTTATAATATTGTACAAAAAAGTTTCAACGAATCTGGATTTCGTGGAAAGAGAAAAAGAGACAGTCAAATTCTGGAAAGAAAATGATGTCTTTGAAAAAAGCATGAAGATCCGTAAAGATGCTCCGTCCTATACTTTTTATGACGGACCGCCCACGGCCAATGGCAAGCCTCATATCGGCCATGTTCTGACCAGAGTGATCAAGGATATGATCCCTCGCTATCAGACAATGAAAGGCAATATGGTTCCGAGGAAAGCCGGATGGGATACCCATGGCCTGCCGGTTGAACTTGAAGTGGAGAAACTTTTAGGACTTGACGGAAAAGAACAGATTGAAGAATACGGTCTGGATCCGTTTATCACTGAGTGTAAAGAGTCTGTCTGGAAGTATAAAGGAATGTGGGAGGACTTCTCCAACACAGTTGGCTTCTGGGCAGATATGGACAATCCGTATGTAACGTATGATGATAACTTTATTGAGTCCGAATGGTGGGCTTTGAAAACGATCTGGGATAAAGGACTTCTTTATAAAGGTTTTAAGATCGTACCGTATTGCCCTCGCTGCGGGACACCGTTGTCTTCTCACGAGGTTGCACAAGGTTATAAGGAAGTGAAAGAACGCTCTGCAGTCGTACGTTTTAAAGTAAAAGAGGAAGATGCGTATTTCCTGGCATGGACAACGACGCCGTGGACGCTGCCTTCTAACGTGGCGCTTTGTGTCAATCCTGATGACACTTACTGTAAAGTAAAGGCAGCTGACGGATATACTTATTATATGGCAGAAGCATTGCTGGATACCGTTCTTGGCAAACTTGGCACGGAAGATACTCCGGCCTATGAGATCCTCGAAAAGTTTACCGGAAAGGATCTTGAATACAAGGAATACGAACCGCTGTATGAAGGCGCAGCTAGAGCAGCCCAAAAACAGCATAAAAAAGCATTCTTTGTAGAATGCGATGACTATGTAACCATGTCTGACGGTACAGGTATCGTACATACAGCACCGGCTTTCGGTGAGGATGATGCAAGGGTCGGAAGAAAATATGATATGCCGTTTGTTCAGTTTGTAGATGCCAAAGGAAACATGACAGATGACACACCGTTTGGCGGTATGTTTGTCAAGGATGCGGATCCGGAGATTCTGAAAGATCTGGATCAGCGCGGCCTGCTTTTTGATGCTCCGAAATTCGAGCATGACTATCCGTTCTGCTGGAGATGCGACACTCCTTTGATCTATTATGCAAGAGAGTCATGGTTTATCAAAATGACAGCGGTTAAAGATGATCTGATCCGCAATAACAACACGATCAACTGGATTCCTAAGACAATCGGTTCAGGAAGGTTTGGAGACTGGCTGGAGAATATCCAGGATTGGGGAATATCCAGAAACCGCTATTGGGGAACACCACTCAATGTCTGGGTTTGCGATGACTGCGGCCATATGGATTGTATCGGCAGCAGGGCAGAACTGGCTGAAAAGAGCGGAAATCCGGAAGCAGCCAAAGTGGAACTGCATCGCCCGTATATTGATGAGGTGACCATTCCGTGTCCAAAATGCGGTAAGATGATGAAAAGAGTGCCGGAGGTTATCGACTGCTGGTTTGATTCCGGAGCCATGCCTTTTGCACAGCATCACTATCCATTTGAAAATAAAGAACTTTTTGAGTCACAGTTTCCGGCACAGTTCATTTCGGAAGCTGTAGATCAGACGAGAGGCTGGTTCTATTCCCTTCTTGCGGAATCAACCCTTCTGTTTAATAAAGCTCCTTATGAGAATGTTATTGTTCTTGGACTGGTTCAGGATGAGAACGGACAGAAGATGAGCAAGAGTAAAGGCAATGCCGTAGATCCGTTTGATGCACTCGAAAAACATGGTGCGGATGCTATCCGCTGGTATTTCTATACGAACAGTGCTCCATGGCTGCCGAACCGTTTCCACGATAAAGCAGTGACAGAAGGCCAGAGAAAATTCATGGGAACCCTTTGGAATACCTATGCTTTCTTTGTTCTCTATGCAGATATCGATGAGTTTGATCCGACAAAATACACACTGGACAAAGAGAATCTTTGTGTGATGGATCGCTGGCTTTTGTCCAAATTAAATACCTGCGTGAAAAATACAGATGCCAATCTTGCGCAGTACAGGATTCCGGAGGCGGCAAAATGTTTGCAGGCTTTTGTAGATGATATGAGCAACTGGTATGTGCGTCGTTCCCGTTCCAGATTCTGGGCAAAAGGAATGGAGCAGGATAAAATTGATGCTTATCTTACCTTATATACCGCACTTATCACTGTTTCCAAGGCAGCTGCACCTATGATTCCGTTTATGACAGAAGATATTTATCAGAATCTTGTCCGTACGGTAGATGCAGAAGCACCGATCAGTATTCATCTTTGCGATTATCCGGAAGTGGATGAAACATTGATCGACGAGCAGCTTGAAAAGGATATGGACGAGGTCCTCGAAATTGTCGTTCTCGGACGTGCCGCAAGAAATGCATCAGCTATCAAAAACAGACAGCCGATCGGGAAAATGTTTGTCAAGGCAGAACAGGAACTGAATGATTATTATAAGGAAATCATTTCGGAAGAGCTCAATGTCAAAGAAGTGGTATTCAGTGATGACGTATCCGAGTATACGACATATACATTTAAGCCACAGATGAGAATCCTCGGGCCGAAGTACGGAAAGCAGCTTGGGCAGATTCGGAATGCACTGATGAATGTCGATGGAAACCAGGCAAAGAATCAGTTGGATGCAGAAGGATTTTTGACAATAGAAACAAATGATGGTAAGATTGAGCTTACGCCTGAAGAGCTTTTGATCGATATGGTACAGAAAGAGGGCTATGTAACGCAGGCTGATCATGGAATCACGGTAGTCCTTGATACGAATCTGACACCGGAACTGATTGAGGAAGGATTTGTCAGAGAGATCATCAGCAAGGTTCAGACGATGCGTAAAGAAGCAGGGTTCGAGGTGACAGATCATATTACCCTCAGTACAGACGGTAATGAAAAGATTGATGAAATCCTCAAAGCGCATGAAACAGAGATTGCAAAAGATGTATTGGCAGATGAGATATTGTACGACACACGAAAGGGATACGAAAAAGAATGGAATATCAATGGGGAGAAGGTAACCCTGAGTGTCGAACAAAGATAGATCGGAGGTCAGAGTTTGATTAAAAAAAGATCCTTTAATAAAAAACATTTTAAAAAAGAAGTCGAAATGAATGTTCGAAATCTGTTTCGCAGAAATCTGGATGAGGCAACCCCGCAGCAGGTATATCAGGCGGTAGCTTATTCAATAAAGGACGATATCATCGACAATTGGATTGAAACCCATAAAGCTTTTGATAAAGAAGATAAAAAAATCGTATACTATATGTCCATGGAGTTCCTTATGGGACGTGCACTGGGCAATAACATGATCAATCTCCTTTGCTATAAAGAAGTGAAGGAAGCACTTGATGAGATGGGATTTGACCTCAATCTCATTGAGGACCAGGAACCTGACGCAGCTTTGGGTAATGGTGGTCTCGGCCGTCTGGCTGCATGCTTCCTGGATTCACTGGCAACGCTGAATTATCCGGCATACGGCTGTGGTATCCGTTATCGTTACGGTATGTTTAAGCAAAAGATTGAAAACGGATTTCAGGTAGAAAAGCCGGATGACTGGCTGAAATACGGCAATCCTTTCGAGATCAGAAGAGATGAGTATGCCCTGGAAGTCAAATTCGGCGGTTATGTCGATGTCGAGATGGGACAGAACGGAAAGCCGAAATTCATCCAGAAGGGATATCAGAGCGTCATGGCCATCCCTTATGATGTGCCGGTTGTCGGATATGGCAATAATTTTGTGAATACTTTGCGTATCTGGGACGCCCAGGCGGTCAATAATTTCAGCCT
>CACZNZ010000456.1 GCA_902782625.1 uncultured Lachnospiraceae bacterium
CAAAAAATGAAAAGAAACTGGATATGCATTGAACTTGGTGAACATGCATACACACACTGTAAAGTCAGGCTTGATAGAGTTATTGATGGAACCGATGTTGGCGGAATAACAAAGACTGTTGACTGGCAAGGTGGCGGCGGTTACCACTTCTACGAGTTGGCTCCGAGCCTGCTCGTTAAAAACGATAAGCTGCCGATCTACCAGATCAATCCGAAGTACACCTTCGAGATGCTGTGCGAAGCCATCTGCAAGATCGAGGGATTCCGGTATCAGCCGGAAGGCGTATTCCACGGGCATTCATCAGAGAAGCGCTTCATTCATGTGACGAAAGAGTTTGTAAACGCTGACTATGTGAAGTCCGTCTCCGCTTCCCTGGGAGAGGATCAGTCCCTGCTGATTTACGGTACGGCCATCCAGTCCGATATGATCCTTCCGGACAACATCGAAGTACGAAAGATTCCCAAAGACCTGCTGGAAAAGTGCAGTTTTGAAAGTGAGGTGCGCTGAAGATGGCTGATATTGTCAAGAGCATCGGCTATGCCATGAGCCTCCGCGATCCTCAGAAAGAAGCCCTGTCCTACCTGGACGCCATCAGCAGCCACTGCGAGTACCGGCGGGACAGCAAAGCGACTGTAGAGGCCGTTGCCTCCGAATACTGTGAAAAGCAGCGTACCGTCAAAGTGGACGACAAGTTTGACTTTCCGTCCTTCTGTTTCGCCATGGCTACCGGCATCGGCAAGACCAGACTGATGGGCGCCTGCATCTATTACCTGTATAAGACGAAGGGTTACCGGCATTTCTTCATCCTGGCTCCCGGCAGCACCATCTATGAAAAGCTGCGGAAGGAGTCTAACCCGGCCCATCCCAAGTATATCTTCAAGGGACTGGAAGCCGAGATGGGCAGGCCGAAGGTGTATGACGGTGAGAATTATGACACCTACCCGGTGCAGTCTGTTCAGACCACGATGCGATTTGAAAAAACGCCGGAGATCGAGCTGTTCATATTCAACATCGGGAAGATTTTCAACAGTAAAACAGACACCCAGTTCAATTTCCACAAATTCCGCGAAACATTGGGTATGTCCTTCTCCGCTGTTCTTGCCAGTTTTGACGACCTGGTGATTTGCATGGACGAGGCGCACAGGTACTACGCACCTGCCTCCATGCGCGCCATCAATTACCTGAAACCAGTCCTGGGGCTGGAATTTACCGCGACACCCAAGTCCTCCGGCAATGTGATCTATGCCTATGACCTTGCCCGCGGCGCGGTGGAAGGCTATCTGAAAACGCCGGTCGTCATGGGTCGTTCCAACATGGCCGGATACAGTGCTGCGGACATTGAGGAGATGAAAATCCGCGACGGTTTGACCCAGCACGAACACCGCAAAGGCGTCATCCGGCAGTACTGCGATGATCATGATCTGCCGTATGTGAAGCCCATCGTACTGATTGCCTGCCGTGACACAAACCACGCCAGGGATGTTCGCGCCCTCATTGACAGCGACAGCTTCCTCGGCGGTCGGTACAAGGGAAGGGTTATCGAAATTCACTCCAACATGAAGGGTGAAGAGACCGAGGAAAACGTGCGGCTGCTGCTCTCCATCGAAAAGGCGGATAATCCGATAGAGATCGTGCTGCACGTGTACAAACTGAAGGAAGGCTGGGACGTCAACAATCTGTTCACCATCATTCCGCTGAACGCCGCGAAGAGCGACATCCTTGCCATGCAGACCATTGGCAGGGGTCTGCGTCTGCCCTTTGGCTTTATCACAGGTGATGACGATATTGATACGCTTGACATTGTTGCCCATGAGCATTACAGGGAACTTGTGGATGAAATCAAAAACAGCGACATCTTCCGTTATCGTGATCTGGACAGGACTGAAGTGGAGCCGACCGATACCGTTGATGTGAGCAGCCCGGTAGACGACAGCCAGTTGTCCCTGTTCGATCAGCTTGTGACCGATACCGGTACCCGTACTTTCCGTGAGGTCGACGATCCCCAGACCCAGCAGGAACTGTACGCCGCTTATCTGAAAACTTTCGGGCCGGCGAGGCAGCGGCAGACGTCGGGAGCCGACGATAATCAGCTTTCGATATTTGATGGTGTTTCACCGGAACCGGAAAGCGGAGCCCTCGAAACACAATCGCAGGTCCCAGTCGTCACGCCGACCGATACCGCCCCCGCTGTGAGAAAGCCGATGTCCAGGGATGAGTTTGTGCAGCAGTTCAGGGAGTACTCCGGAAAAGCGATTTCCGTCCCAAAGATTCTGGTGCAGACTACATCCGAAGTGAAATTCAACCGTTTCCAGGTTCGCCGCACTATCCCGGACTTTGAAGTGGCCATGGCGAAGATCGAACGCTTTGACGCCGTCAACCAACAGTTCCTTGCTTCCATTGATGCACAGATTCTTGAAGTGGACGATGCGATGAACACGCTGGCCTGTATGCTGCTGGATTCCATCAGCGAGCTGTCTTATGATGACGCTGACTTCATCATTGACGTGGTGGATCAGTATCTGGCGCAGATCGAGGGTGACGAAGAAGAAAAACGCCGGATCGTGCGTCGTTACGCCACGTTGATCGTGTCCGATATCCGAACCCAGATCTACGGGCATATGGACAGGAAGACGCAGGATATCCATACCGTGCAGAAGGATCTGATCCTCTTCCGGAGGTTCGTGAAAAACATCCGGAAAGACGGTCGCGTTCGCTTTGACCGCCCGTTTACGGACAGGGCAAATATCCGGAAGTATCTCTTCACCGGATACAAAAAGGGATACTACACAGAGAACGCTTTCGATAGCGACCCTGAGCGGCTGTTCTCCATCATTCTGGAGGAAGACCCTGATGTCATCCGCTGGATTAAGCCGCCGCTCAACCAGCTCGGTCTGTTCTGGCAGGCCGGGCAGCAGTACAATCCGGACTTTCTGGTTGAAACTCCCACGCACAAGTACATGGTGGAAGTGAAAGCCGCAAACGAAGTGACCTCAGCCGACGTGGTTGCCAAGGCGCATGAGGGCATCCGATGGTGCCGCTTTGCCACCACCGCCGACCCGGATCAAAAGCCCTGGGTCTACCGGCTGATTATCGATACCAGCATTCATCCCGGCAACACATGCAGATATACGCTCGGGACCGCAGTTGATATAAAGGAGGATGACTAATGGCTGACAGAATCAAGTACGCTCAGGTTCGTCAGATGATCATCGACGCCATGAAGGTTGATCTGATGGGCCCAGAGTCGGAAAATGAGGTGCTGGACGAGAATCCCCGACACGCCTACATTATCGGACTTCTTGCGCCACAAACGGAGGCAGGATCAGATACCGCTGACGACAATGACCAGGAACTTGAGGCGGATGTAGACCACGAAGACGACAATAATTTTACTGCCGGAGAAGACGATGATAACGAGCCAGTTGTTACCACTCGCTTCAAGCTGCCTAATTCCATCGGCATCAGCTTTTACGTGGCAGCTGGGACAGATTCCGTCTGTCTGGATGTCAGCTGGGGTGACTATACAGAAACAACGGAGAAGCGTCCTGACAAAAATGGCCGGGAGCGTGATTATGCTTCCTTCATGCGCCTCCCGATGAAGGAGACGCTTACAGTCAGATTCGCTGAATTCGACAGGAGCTGCGAATATCGGTTGACATGCGACTCCAATGTGTACGTTTATGTCTCAAGAATCCCGCTGAAAAACGGATTCAGTTTCGTGACCGCTTACGTTATGAACAGACGGAGAAAATCGGAAAACGATCTGGAAGGTCTGATGTTCCAGGTTGAAATCAGGGCCTTTTCCCCGGAAGAGAAGAATATATTTGCCGCTGAAACCATCTGCCGGAAGGTTAACGCAGTGGACGAGTACTATTTTGAAAAGCGTCCGATTATTGGGCGCGGCCGTGGCTGTGCTGCTACCTGGGGACCGGTTGTAAACGGATATACATCTTGGGTGAAGTCGGATTTCATTCCGCAGTATGAGTTTCCCGGAGTGAGCCCCGAGCTGGAGGGATTTGACGGGAGCTTCTTTTCCATGCGTTTTCTGTCAAAAGCATCGAACAGGGAAGGTATCATCGAAAGGCTCAATGTTCTCGCCGATTCGTATGATCATTGGATTACTGACACGCTTATGCGTGACGAAAAGATGGCTGACTCTGCTTTCCGTACGGAAGTTGGAGATGATGTCGTCGTGAAATGCAGAAAGGCGTTATCCCGTATCCGTGAAGGCATTGCGCTTATCAGCAGCGACGACATTGCCTGGGACGCTTTCTGCTTCATGAATCGTGTTATGCTTTTGCAAAGGAACATCATGTCGTTCTCGAGAAAGCATGCCACAAACCCAGAATGCAATCTGGGGGACTTTGTCGATCCCAGGAAGCCGGAGAACGATTTTGGATGGAGACCGTTCCAGATCGCTTTCATTCTGATGAATCTGAATGGCATCGTCAATCCTCAGCATGAAGACCGTGAGATTGTCGACCTGCTGTACTTCCCGACCGGCGGTGGAAAAACAGAAGCCTACCTTGGTCTGATGGCTTTTGTTATCGCCAACCGCAGACTCAGGGTGTCAGAAAATGATGAGTATAACCGTAACGGAGGCGTAACGGTAATCCTGCGGTATACTCTCCGACTGCTGACGACACAGCAGCGCGACCGTATAATTAAAATGGTTATTGCCGCTGAGATGGTCAGGGAAAAGACTGCCCCGAAATACGGGACGGAGCCTATCAGCATCGGCTTCTGGGTTGGCGGTGGAGTGACGCCGAACAATTTCGAGGAACTCAAGGATAGCCCGGAGAAACCAGGAGAAGCTGCCAGAAAGAGAAAACTGATTTACCGGCAACTTCTATCCTGTCCTTTCTGCGGCAACGAACTTAAGGAAGAAAACTTCGAGATCATTCATGACAGAAAGTCGGTTTCCATTTACTGTTCCGACCCGAATTGTATTTTCCACAAATACAGGGGCCGTAAAGCAATTCCCGTCTATCTTGTGGATGAAGAGATTTACGCAAGGTGTCCCACCATCATCCTTGCGACAGTGGATAAGTTTGCGCGCCTGCCTTGGGATGTCAGTACCAACGCATTGTTTGGCCGTGTGGATCGGTTCTGCAACCGTGATGGATATGTCGCCATCGGCGAAAAACACAGCAGGCATCCACGGACAAGAGAGCTGGAAGCGTCGACACTGACTTCGGTGCGTCCATTCCTCCCGCCAGAGCTGATTATCCAGGATGAGCTTCATCTGATAACAGGCCCTCTTGGTACAATTTACGGTGCATATGAAACGATCATTGAAGATATGTGTACTTGGGGAGATCAGAAAATCAAGCCCAAGTACGTCGTGTCTACGGCAACCATCAGGAATGCTCCAGCTCAGATAAAAAGCCTGTATGCGCGAAAGCAGACATCGCAGTTTCCCCCGAATGGTTTTGAGATCGGAGACAGTTTCTTTATCAGGGAAATACCCACAGACACAAATCCGTTTCGCAGGTATGTCGGTATCTGCGGAAGCGGTCAGTCTGTCCGTACTACCTTGCTGCGTGTTTATGCCGTTATTTTGCAGACGGTATACAACCTTGCACAACAGGATGAATTCCAAGATGTGATCGATCCGTATTATACCCTCATCGGATACCACAACAGCATCCGTGAGCTTGGCGGTACAGTCCGTTTGTTGCAGGACGACATTCCCAAGCGCATCCTGCGTATACAGAACAGATATCAGATGAGCAAGAGACGGTATCTGAATCACAGGATCGAGATTACCTCCCGCATGAATTCGTTTGAGATACCGAATAAGCTCAAACAGCTTGAAACCAGCTTCGCTTCAAAAGAGTGTCTCGATACCGCCGTAGCGACGAATATGATCGCCGTAGGTATGGACGTTGACCGACTGGGACTGATGGTCGTCGATGGCCAGCCCAAGCAGAACTCAGAATACATTCAGGCAACAAGTAGAATCGGCAGGTCTTTTCCCGGCCTCGTCGTTATGATCTACAATCCCTATCGGCCGAGAGACCTTTCACATTATGAGAATTTCACCGGCTACCATTCACAACTGTACCGTTTCGTCGAGGGTACTACTGCCACGCCTTTCTCTGCACGCGCCAGGGATCGCGTACTGCATGCACTGATCATTTCAGCTATTCGCCTTAAATACCCGGCCATGGCTCCCAATGAGGCAGCTGCGAATATCGCTTCACTGACGCCAGAGCAGGTACATGATTTGAAAGCATTGATCTTTGACCGGCTGGGTATCATCAAGCCCAGCGTCAGAGAAGATGCCGATGGAGAGATTGATCAGTTCATTGCATCTTGGAAGGGACTGGCAGCAGGCTCAAAGCCGCTGAAATACAAGGGGCCGCTGTTCCGGTCGAAGGATCAGAAATACAACGCTCTCATGGGATACTATGGCGGAGACTGTGCGGATACAGAAAAGCCGACTCTGACATCCATGCGTGATGTTGAAAGCGCTGCCAATATGTTCTATTACGAGGAGGACTGACAGATGTCCATTAACCGTAAACTTCTCGGTGAACTGCGACCGAACCAGATTATCACTACTTTTGGACCAGGCTCCATTGTCGATGCCGTCAAGGATTCCGTCACGGTCCTCGATACGAACTACTGGAAAGAAAAAGGGAAAAAGATTATCGACGGAAGACTTGCGTCATATCTTGGTGTAGATTGCTTCTATATGCCGAGGACTTCGGCTAACTGGGGTGATGTTCCGGTCGTGGCATTCCCGTATACGCATATCTGCTCAAAGTGTGGCCGACTGTTCGACATCCGCGAAGGATTTGATATTGAAAAGTATCTGAGCCTGGGAGCCAGATGCCCGGAGTGCGGCTGGTCTGCCTATCCTTCCAGGTTCATTACTATATGTGAAAACGGCCATATGGATGATTTTCCCTGGAGCTGGTGGGTTCACGGGGGCAATGACAGATGCGATGGCGCACTGAAAATTAATTCTTCCGGTGATACGTCAACGCTGGCTGACATGCATGTCAGATGCACAAAATGTAACGCATGGCGCAGTATGAGCGGCGCAACACAGAAAGAAAACTTTGATGGCATGGTTTGTAAAGGCCATCATCCCTTCCGCCCTCATGCAAGGAATGAACACTGTGGAAAACAGCTAATTCCATCTCAGCGTGGTGCGTCCAATGTCTATTTCCCCGTGAGCAGAAGTGCTATATCCATCCCTCCGTGGATCAATCCTCTGTATAATCTGATTGATGAACATCTCCGCCTTATTGAAGAGACCCGTGATATGTTCGGAGAGCAGGGAGTTACCAAAATATATGAAAAGTACTTTTCGGATTACTCCCGTGAGGATTTTGATGCTGCCTTGGAACGCCGTCTGAACAACATCACTGAATTCAAAGAAATCAAGCAGATGGAGTATGACGCTATCACGCATCATAACGATCCATCTTACTCATCCAACAAAAAGCACTTCAAGGCAGAGGAAGAGGAATTACCCGAATATCTGAAACCTTACTTCAGTCGCATTATCCGTGTCACAAGGCTTCGTGAGGTCAAGGTACTTCTTGGATTTATGCGTGTCGACGCGCCTGATCCGGATGCTGACGAGCAGCCTAATGTGGTTAAACTCAGCAAAGGCAGAACTGGCGATGGTGAAAAATGGCTGCCAGCTGCAGAAGTGCATGGTGAAGGAATCTTTATTGAGTTCAATCGGAAGACTCTGGATCACTGGCTTGCTACGGTCAGAGTTCTGTCCCAGAAGTACGCGGATACTTACAGGGAATTTTGCGAATCCAAGAAGTGGACAGTCACTATCGAACGCGATGCTATCTATGTGCTGATGCATACATTCTCCCATCTGCTGATAAAGCAGATGTCGATGTCCTCCGGTTATTCCTCAACGGCTATCAGGGAACGGATATATTTCAGCGACAGGATGTCTGGTGTTCTGTTTTATACAGGCAGCGTTGATAAGGAAGGTTCCCTCGGCGGTCTGGTGGAGCTTGGCACAGCCACGAAGATAACGGAACTGATGCGTGATGCATTCCAAGAAGCTTTGTTGTGTACAAATGATCCGGAATGCATGCATAATATGCCCGCCGGAAAAAACGCCAATGGCGCTGCATGTCATTCGTGTAGCATGATTTCAGAAACTGCGTGTGAAAATGGAAATCGAATGCTTGATAGAGGCTTGGTTGTACCGATTTCCGAGCGGGAAACTCAGGCTTATTTCAGAGAGCTGGTGATTGATCTGTGTCAACTGGCAATGTGAAACTGGATCTCCTGCTGCATAGCATTCTTGATTTGGGCGAATCAGATACTGACGAGGCGGGTAAACTGATTCGATCAAGGTACCCCTCTCTCAGCAAAGCGGAATCAGAAGAAATCGCACTACTCACGCAGTTAGCAATGGAAAAGAAAAAGGGCGAGAAAGTAACATTGGTAGCAACCACCCCGGCTTCATTCTCCATTAAGGCAAGGCCAACAAAGATTACTGTTGAAAGTATGATTCATAATGCTTCTGACAGTATTCTAATCACTGGATATTCGCTTTCGGACTATTTCAGTGATTTGGTTGATGAAATTGTGCTGAAAAGCCAGCGAGGAGTGTTCGTAAAGTTTTTTGTGAACGATATCGAACATCAGACAGGTTTTGAAAGGGTGCTACGGTATAAAGGGCGTTTCCTTCACGTTTACAATTATCCACGGAAAGCGGACGATAAAATGGCTGCGCTCCACGCAAAGGTAATCTCAGTTGATAAAAGAGAAACACTGATCACCTCTGCTAACCTGTCTTACCATGGACAGGAGGGAAATCTTGAACTCGGAACATACATTGAGTCCCCGTCAATAGCCTGTCAGATCGACGATGTGTTTACTCAGCTGATTTTCGGAAAAGTTTTTGCTGAGGTCTGATATGGCAGATATAAAATCACCGGAGGACCGCAGCCGCAATATGCGGGCGATACGCAGCAAAGATACAAAGCCGGAGGTGTATCTTCGTAAGTTGCTGTTTGCTCAGGGATTGCGTTATCGGAAGAATGTACAGAAGCTCCCGGGATGCCCTGATATCTATTTTGCGAGGTATCAAACTGCGGTTTTTGTACACGGTTGTTTCTGGCATCGGCATCCCGGCTGCAAGTATGCATATATGCCAAAGAGCAGGACAGAGTTCTGGCAACAGAAATTTGATGCGAATACCCGACGTGACGAATCTGTACATGAAGAACTCAAAACAATGGGGATAAGATACTTGGTAGTCTGGGAGTGTACACTACGGGAAATGAAGAAAGATCAAGATAAAGAGAGGTCTATAATAGCATTCATTCTTTCATATCTGAAAGGGACAGAATCCTCAAGTAATCCACTGTGATACTAAACCTTAACTCAACTCAAAGAAGATATGGCAAACCGGATGAGACAGTGATTCACGGTTCGTGCTTTCGGCAGATTTTAGCCAAAACCAGAAACTGCCGAAAAAAGATTTACACCATTTCAAGAAACGCAACAAGGGCCACTGTTCACCAGCGTCCCTTCAAATACTCCTCCACATTCACATACCTCACACCATCCCCGTCCTGTGTCGCCCCGCGATACAGGACAGTTTTTCCTGTGATCGGCCCATAGCGGTGCTCGGTCATGGCGCATTTCTCCGGGTCGAGCAGATGCCGTGCCGGCTCCGGGACGCTCTCGGTACTGTGTTTGATCTCGTAAATCTCACAGGACG
>CACZNZ010000457.1 GCA_902782625.1 uncultured Lachnospiraceae bacterium
GCAGTCTGTCTGCCAGTTTGATCAGGATGACTCGGATATCCTTCGCCATGGCAAGAAACATCTTTCTCAGATTCTCTGCCTGGATATCCATCTTATCGTGCGTATAGGAAAGCTGGCCGAGTTTTGTCACTCCGCCCACGAGCTGAGCAACCTCTTCATTGAACTCTTTGCTTACTTCCTGAAGACTCATTTCCGTATCTTCTACGACATCATGCAGCAAACCAGCAACAATCGTCTCTTTATCAAGCTCAAGTTCTGCAAGAATAATCGCCACACACAGCGGATGAATGATATAAGGTTCTCCCGATTTACGCTTCTGCTCTCTGTGGGCGTTTTCCGCAAGCCGATATGCTTTTTCCACCATGCTGATATCCGTCGAAGGATGATAG
The DNA here is from genome assembly GCA_902782625.1 of uncultured Lachnospiraceae bacterium. Lineage (GTDB taxonomy): Bacteria > Bacillota > Clostridia > Lachnospirales > Lachnospiraceae > Anaerobutyricum. Next base: position 390 of record CACZNZ010000457.1, read on the forward strand.
GCTCTGATTGTGTTTATCAATTGGTCGTAAAGCTTCTCCGGATCCGTAAAATCATCAGGATGGCTAATCTCTTTTCGCATTCTACCTTCTTTTTTTGTCTCGACTTCCATCATAAATCATCACGCCCCTTGGTAAAAACAAGAACGCCGGAAGCGTCCTTGTCAAATTTCATTGATAATAGAGTATTTTACACTAAAAACGTAGGTATTGCAAGATTAGTACTCACTTTTTCGGGCTTCACAGTATGCACATCTGTAAATCCGCTGTTCAGAATCTGTCAGTTTAAAAATATGGTCAAGATAGGTATCTGTCGAAGTAATACATCTGGGATTTTTGCATTTGATAATATTCACCAAAGTCTGAGGAAGTTCCAGATGTCTTTTCTCCACGATCTTGCCGTCCTTGATGTAACAGACTGTGATATTCGGATCAATGTATCCGAGGACATCCAGGTTGATATCCATGGTATCATCGATCTTGATGATGTCTTTTTTTCCCATCTTGTTGCTCATTGCATTTTTTATGATCGCCACACTGCAGTCAAGATCGTCAAGCCCAAGATAGTGATAGATCTGCATGGATTTCCCTGCCTTTATATGATCCAGAACAATACCGTTTTTGATACTATCTATATTCATCTGCACTCACCCCCAATAAAGTCATGATCAACGCCATTCGAATATATTTTCCATACCGGGCCTGCCTGAAATAGCAGGCTCTCGGATCATCATCCACTTTCACTGAGATCTCGTTGACCCTCGGCAGCGGATGCATGATACACAGATCTTCTTTCGCCGTCACCAGTTTCTTCTCATCCAGAATAAATGAATCCTTCAGTCTGATATAGTCGGCTTCATTAAAGAACCTCTCTCTCTGAACTCTGGTCATGTAGAGGATATCCAGCTCTGGCATAACCTCTTCCATTGTCCTTACTTCCCGGTATGCAATATTCTTTTTATCGAACACATCTTTGACGATGTACTCCGGAAGCGTCAGTTCTTTCGGAGAGATCATAATGAACTCTATCCCTTCATAACGGGACAATGCTTTGATCAGGGAATGTACGGTTCTTCCGAATTTCAGGTCACCACACATGCCTACTGTAAGATTGCCCAATCTTCCTTTTTCACGATGAATGGTCAAAAGGTCTGTAAGGGTCTGTGTCGGATGATTATGTCCACCGTCCCCTGCATTGATGATGGGGATTTCTATGTTTCTGGAAGCGGCCAGCGGGGCACCTTCTTTCGGATGTCTCATGGCTATGATGTCGGCATATCCTGATACGACCCGGACGGTATCACTGACGCTTTCTCCCTTGGAGGAAGATGAGCTGTCCGCAGAGGAAAAGCCCAAGATACTGCCGCCGAGCTCAAGCATGGCTGCCTCAAAGCTCAGCCGTGTTCTTGTGCTGGGTTCAAAAAACAAGGTTGCCAGTTTCTTGTATCTGCAGACCTCCTGGTATTTCCTGCCATCGGCGATAATGTCATCTGCCAGCGCCAGAAGTCTGTCAATTTCTTCAACTGTCAAATCCATGGGATCTATTAAATGTTTCATGCAATCCTCCTAAATACTAACGTTCCACTGCATATCCTTTTTCCAGCAGAAATGCCGGACGATAGGATAGTTTTGCTTTTCTAAGTCCCGGTTCTCCCACATCATCCTCTCGATTGACATAAGTGCAGCCTTCTGCTTCATGAACCAGAAACTGCTGGTTTATGATAGCATAGGCCCCCGGCACATCCGCAAGCGCTTTTTCGATATGTACGACCAGTGTATCAGAGTTGATCTTCTCTCCTATGGCAA
>CACZNZ010000458.1 GCA_902782625.1 uncultured Lachnospiraceae bacterium
CTGCACTTCCAACAGTATAATTGCTAGGATCAACAGTTATTGCTGCAAGTGCTGTCGCATCGGTTATACCGGCAGGATTAGAGGAATAGACCTTTACGTCATTGTTGAAAGTAAGGCCACTGTCCATCTTATCCTTAAAGCTGTAGTTTTCAGCACCTTTCTTCTTCGTGACAGATCCTGTGTACTCTACATCTGTACCAACCTGAGCGATTGCCTTCTTTCCAGCTTCATCCCATACACCGGTAGCGCCTGTAATCTTCTTGTCTACAGGAGGTACTTCGTTCTTATCTGCGACATTTGCATTTGGCTTGGTGCTGTCTACAGTAACCAAGGTTCCTGTTGTGGTATCAATATAATAGTATCCATATGGAAGACCTTCTACAGTAAATGAAGTGTCATCAGCAGTAGTATTAACTGTAGCCACAATATCAGCATCAGTAACATAGCTAGCGATTGCTGCAATCTCAGCAGCAGTAAGATCTGTAGCATCACCTGCATGTGTCACATATCCGTTTTTCACAGTAAAGCCATCCGGAGCCTCTGTTTTGCCATCAACGAGCTTATAAGCAATGTTATCTCCGCTTACTGTTGCATCAAATACTTTATAGATCTTATAAGTATTATTAGCCGTAGATCCTGCCGGAACTGTCGGCAGTGTCACTGTGATTGATGCAGGACCAGTTAAATCTGCCGGGTTCTTTGTAATTGTTGCTGCCATTGCTGTGATTCCCATAGCGAGTGCCATTACCATGGCTAAAACTAAAGCAATTATTTTCTTCATTTTCTTCATAGCTTTTTTTCCTTTCTTGTAAATTCCCTGATTTAAATCGATTGCAGTTTTTACAATCAGTTTTTCAAGTTTCTATTAAGCCAGGTTAACGAGTTGCTCCTTCGTGCCTTGTCCTTGGAGAATCTCAAGGACGGGGATCACCCCCTCTCAAGTATTCCTTGGTTCTAAGAACAAGGCGTTTTCTCATGGCTGATTTATACCCATATCCCATAACAGCAAATGCTATGAGTATAAGTCCTAACAGTCGGAACAGTCCTGTTCCGATTCCGCCGGTGAATGGCAGCTCGGAGCCGGGCTCATTGATCACCGTTGCGGTAGCGGAATTCTCTGTGGAATCCGCTGTAAATGTGATTACATCGCCAAATGTTTCGGTGCTTGCCCATTCTTTCGGAGCTTTTCCAGCTTCTTTATTCAGGAGCACGATACCGGAAGAGGAGATCTTTACGTAGAACTTTCCATCTCCGGTCAGGACATAACCTTTCGGCATATCTGTTTCCGCAATCTCATAGTACCCGTATTCCAGATCATCAAATTGTGCTTCTCCAGCATCGTTTGTCTTTTTGACAACTGAGGATCCAACGCCACTGATGCTTGTGGAATTACCGTCAATCTTCTGTAAAGTGAATTCGGCATCCTTTAGTTTCATTTCCTGGTTATTCTTGTCGATTTTCACGATCTTTAAGGTAACGGTAACCGGTTTGTTGTGGATAGTCCCGCCGTCTGCCACGCCATCTGGATCCTGGTTTTCATAGCCTTCGTACGGAACGGTCTCTTTTATCGTATAAGTAATCTCGGTACCATTCTCGTCAAACTTAGGAAGGTTCTTAAAGATTGCCTTCCAGGCCGGGCTTTCATAACCAACCGGTGTGTCTCCATCAGCCGGGATATCTGTCTGTGCAGTAGCTGTGCCGTCTAAGATCACGGTAGCAATCGCTTCTTCGGAAGTTCCGGCAAAGACGCCGAATGTCACGGTAGCACCTTCCGGAGGTTCTGCCATCTCTTCGCCGGCTTTATTCAGCCATTTCTTATTTGCTGAAACAGTCATCATCGGCATATTGTTTGTGATCGCAGTCTTTCCGGTATCTTCTACAGCATTTCCTTCCTTTCCGGCTGTAACAGTGACGGACTTAGGATCAGTATCCAAGGTCATGCGTTTGTTGTCGGAAGCAGTCTCTGTCACGATATAGGTTCCCGGGTCGAGTTCCTCCACTTCTACATAACCATCTGTATCAAGGTCTGCGTTATCCCCATCGATTGTTGCCGATACAGGCTGACCATGATCGATTGTGATTACAACGGTCTTCTCGACTGCCGGAGAAATCCCTTCTCCGCTAATAATGGTAAATGTATAAGTTCCATCTGCAAGCGTGCTGGTTGTCGACTGGTTATTTACTGTGACAATCTTCTTTACTTTCAGAGATCCCTTGTGGACTTCGTCGTAGGTATTGGTGATAACGACATCCGTCCGTTCACCTTCTGTGACGGTTGCATTGGCCTTATCTGTAGTTGTCGTAGTTCCGACCTCGTAGGTTCTCGTATGCGTATATGGTGTTGTCGTCTGTCCAAAGATGGTATCGATTCCGTCATTGTGCTCGGTTACAACATAGTCTCCTGGGACAATATCCTTAATCACCATCACACCATCGACCCATTTGTACTTACCTGTATCCTGACCATTAATGCCATCCACACCATAGGTAAAGGTCTTGTTAAAACCGTTCGGTCCGGTAACTGTAAATGTGATCTTTTGTTTTTGTTCATTGGTCAGTTCCACACCGCCTGCAAAGATCTTCTCGATTGCAAGGGAAGTGACAATCTTTTCGTTATTGATAATAACTTCAGGCTCACTGCCGCTCACAGATGTATGGGTGTTGACCATCACATCGCCGGCGCCATTGAGTGGTTTACCATCCTGATTCTTCAGCTCTTCAACGGTATAAGTGTATTCTGTTCCAGTAGAAGAGAACTTCTGTAATCCGTGAACCCAGGTAGCCCATTGGCTGATATCTGCCTTATCATCATTGTCAGATACATAAGTAAGCGTATAGGCTGTGCTGTCTGTCTCATTTGTCCTGACAACCGCCCGCCGGCCGGAATCAGCCTGGATGGTGATTGTTTCTGAACCATTAAAGGTCAGATACTGACCGTCGTTTCTCTTTACTTTGAAGTTGATTGATGTGGCTACCGGGGTACTTGTTCCCGGCTGGTTCCACGGACCTGTCTGTTCATTGCCGTTTTCATAAATCCATTTTTTAGTTACTTTGATATCTTTGGTCGGATGGTTCTTTACTCGGAGCTTATTCTTACCCTTTGTAGAAAGTTTCAGTCTGTGTTCGGTTGGATCTGCGCTCCAGCCTCCTATCCAGTTGCCGCTGGAATCTGACTTATCATACTCAGGGAAGAAAGTGCTTGTCGCACTGGAAGAATTATTATTGGTATAAACATTGCCGTCGGAATCTTTATATCCAATTTCTTCGATCCAGTATTGATAATAATTACTGTCGAGATCACCATGGTCATATGGTGTCATCAAAACACTGTGAATCAGGACACCGCTTGTCTCCGGGGTTAACCCTAAAACAAGAGCTCCGTTTTCCAACGTCGTTAATCTGTCTGGATCGTCGACAAAACCATAGACATTCAGAATATCCGTCCTTGTGGCGATATCTTCGGTGAAGTCTTCGACCTGGCCTGTAAGATCCCCATTGGCGTTGGTTGTCTGACGGTAAATTTTTACATAGACTTCTTTGACATTGTCAGGGGTGTCCGTCCAATCCTTATCTACTTCAAGGTCGGTAGCCTGGATATTCATCAGACGGTCCTGATCCTGCCCAATTAATGGATCAAAAGTAGGAACCTGTCCGTGGGCTCCGTCCCATGCATTGGGCTGCAACCCGATAAACCAGTCAAACTCCGGATTGATCGGATCTTCGTTTAAGTTGCTGTAAGCTCCGACTTCAAATGGAATGTATCTATAGTGGACTTTGACGATCTCTCCATTTTCTTTGGTATAATATCCATATGCGGGGAGCCCGTTTTCCTGGTTTTGATCTAAAATTGTCCAGTGCCATGCACTCAATCCTACACCGACATCAAAATCATTATTGTTTAGTGAGATATCTCGTCCATAAGAGTCATAGCCAACATAGAAAGGCACTCCATAGTTCTCCCAATTCACCAAAGGTTCTGCATCGACTGGATCATTAGCCAGATATATACGACGCATCAGCTGGATCTTCAGAACAATGTCTCTGGTTCGGCTTTCCCATCCGGTGGTTGTTGCCAGGCTTCCATCTTCCTGGTACTCCATGATCTTTTTCTTGATGTCCATCTGCATATACTTAGGAGCGCGATTGGAAATCGTGAGGGTTCCCTCGTTGTTCGCAATTCCACCTTCCCAGCCTCTTGGCATTTGCTGGTCATTGCGATATGCATGATGTCCATTCTGATCATTATAATAATCCCAAAGCCAGATCTCATCCTTGGTTGACTGGCTGGTGGATATGGGTTCTCCGGCAACTTTGATGGATCCATCTTCATTCAGTTCGCTGTTGTTGTAGATAATTACCTGACGATGGTTGTTATCACCGCCAGTATTTTCTACAACATAATAGCCTACTTTCTGGCCGGCAGCATTCGTATCCGGTAAATGGCGAGGGCATTTCCATGTCCAGTTATTATCGGAATTCAAAGGAATATCAACGTACTGTTCTCCTCTTTTTCCAGTATAAACAGTTCCTTCACTGACGCCCTCATAGGTAACTGGTGACCCTGTTGAATAATCTGTCTGTGTTTGCGCCAGTCCTTGATAAAGCGTAAATCGAATTTCAGGGTAACTGTCCGCATCTTCCATATCATGCCATACCTTTTTGACATAGAAGTCAGAGTTCCTTATGTTTTCTGCCACTACAGTTGTATTATCTGTATTAATTCTATTTCGTTCTCCGATAGGATTGCCGTTTCCATCTGTAAATACTGCATGGAATCCGCTCGGATTCATCTCAACTTCTGAGAAATAATAACTGTAATGATAGATAGTCTGTTCTCCGTTTTCGATATTACCCTCTGCCAAAACAGGTAAATTACTTAGGGTCTGTTCCCATCCGTTACCGCTATCCAGCGTATAGAAGTGTTCTTGTTTAGCAAAAATGCTATCTTCCGCTGTCTCATTATTTGCTCCGGCAGAAAGAGATAGATGATCCTCTCTGACGATCCCCGGGTTAGGGCTATTATTTAGCGGTCTTATAGTAGTATCACCTGTAATAACGATGGTATCACTTAAAACATTCGGATCTCCGCTCTCCCAGGACATCTGTATATTGCTGGCTCCGTTCGAAGACGTTATCTCATAATCTATCGTACCTTGTGCACTAAAGAACTCAACAATCTTAATCTTTGTTCCTTTTTTGACCTGAAGAGTTTGGGTTCTTCCTGTATGCCCCGTAAAGGTGACCGTACATTCTGTGCCATCATAGTAGGCCGGATCATAGGAACGATATTCCTTAGTTTGGTATCTGTGCAACTGGAATGTTGCATAAGCATCGGTATTGGAAACACCGGCTTCTTCTAAGGCTCCTTCTTCCCAAATTTTGCGGAGTCCCAGATCAGTCAGTTTTTCTATAACCGTTATATCAGATTCATGATTTACCACTTTGATATGGTAGAATTCACTATCTTCTGGATCCATATTGCCTTCTCCGGCATCATGTGGAAAATCTGGTGTATAGATAGTATCTCCTACGGTCAAACCATTAATATTATCCCATTTACTGATTGTGGTACCGTTGTGCTTTAATTCGTAGGCAGTCTCATCAATAGAGTACATAATTCGATAGACACTGCCGTTTGGATAATAACGGTATTTTGGCAGATCTTTAAAGGTAATGGCATCGCCACTGTCCCCTTTGCTGATTGTCCGAGGAGCTACTCCAGGTACTGCCTTCCATGTTGTCGTATTAGCATCCGGGCTAATCGGCCCACTTTCGTGGACTTCATTTTCCTCCAGGACAAAAGTTGCTGTCCAATCGTAGTCTTCATCATTGTCAATATCAGTACCCCAGCTTTTATCTAAAGGAACATCCACCTTCTCAACCGGTTTGTAAATATTGTAGATGTAGTACTCCAGGAAGGTATTATTATATGGACTTC
>CACZNZ010000459.1 GCA_902782625.1 uncultured Lachnospiraceae bacterium
ATCTGGTTCTGGATCTGCAGCTTGTTCCGCAGGATGCGCACCTTGCTGAGAACCAGGCTGGGAAGATCCGCTGTGGGGACAACGGCATTTTTAAGGGCGTGCCGGTGACGGAGGAACAGTGCCTGCTCACAGCTATCGCAGATAATGTGTATCACACTTTCCCATATGATGGAAAGTACATTCTTGATGGCGATCGGCTCATCATCTGCCAGAGCAATGCGCAGAGCGAAACCCTGCAAAATATGTATCCGGCGGCCCAGGTCAATCCGCTGGGAGACTGGACCGGCGGTCCGGATGTGGACAGCGGCGCTACCAACAGAAAGCTTGGATCTGACATGGCCGACAGCGTGACCGGTGGCGGGCTTCACGGCAAGGACCTGTCCAAGGCTGATGTCAGCGTAAATATCTATGCCTGGATCCTGGCGCAGCAAACAGGGTGTCCGGTTACGTTTAGCTGTGCGATCGGGGATGAAGAAATCAACGGTATTTCATACAGCGAGATCGTGGAAACGGCAAGGATTTATATAGAAAGTATCGGCGGATTCGAGAAGTTCGCAGAATGGGGGCTTGTTAGATATGAAGACAACAACTGAAATGCAGCTGGTTCCAATTGAAAAGCTGGTGCCATATGCGAATAACGCAAGGACGCATAGTCCGGAGCAGATCAATAAGCTGCGATCATCGCTCAGAGAGTTCGGGTTTATCAATCCCGTGATCATCGACCATGACTATGGCGTGATCGCCGGCCACGGAAGGATCCTCGCAGCAAGGGAAGAGAATATCAAGGAGATCCCGTGCGTGTTTGCGGATCATCTAACCGAGGCCCAGAAGAAAGCATACATCATTGCTGATAACCGTATGGCTATGGATGCAGGCTGGGATGAAGAAATGCTGCGGGTCGAGATCGAGGCGCTGCAGGAGATGGACTTTGATCCCATGCTTACAGGCTTCGATGAAGAAGAGTTAAATGAGCTTTTTGGATTTGATGATGACGGCGTCAAAGATGACGATTATGATCTTACGGCAGCACTGGAGAAGGCTGCCTTTGTTGAAAGAGGCGACATCTGGACGGTTGGCCGTCACCGGCTAATGTGTGGCGATGCGACAAACGCAGAGGATGTGGACGTGCTGATGGACGGCAAGGTGGCAAATATGATCCTGACCGATCCGCCATATGGCGTATCCTTTAAGAGCGAGTTAGGACTTACGATACAAAACGACAGCATCAAGGGGACAGACTTCTATAAGTTCCTTTTAGATTCATTCGTCAATATGAAAGAGCACTTGCAAAAGGGAGGATGCATTTACTGCTTCCACGCAGATACCGAAGGTCTGACATTCCGTCAGGCCTTTTTAGATGCCGGCTTTCATCTTTCTGGCGTGTGCATCTGGGTCAAAAACTCCCTGGTACCTGGATACTCAGACTACCAATGGAGGCATGAACCGATCCTTTACGGGTATCTGAAGGGTGCAAACCATAAGTGGTATTCCGACAGGAAGCAGACCACAGTGTGGAACTTTGATAAACCAAAGAGAAATAACGATCACCCAACATCAAAGCCGCTTGATCTGCTCGCTTATCCAATCAGCAATTCCACACAGGCAAACAGCATCGTACTAGATACCTTTGGCGGCAGCGGATCAACACTAATGGTCTGTGAGGAGCTGAACCGGATCTGCTATACGATGGAGCTTGATGAGAAGTACGCATCGGTCATTCTTCGTAGATTTGTAGACGGCGGCGGTGATGCAAATGACGTCTATTGCATGCGTGATGGTAAAAAGATCATGTACGCGGATGTTGTAAAAGAAGTTGAAAGAAAAAGCAAAAAATGACTTGCTATTATCTGCCTTTAGAGTGATGTATGTACATGCAAAAAGCACATGAATCACGAAGGAGGAAAAAGACATGATCATTCACTACAGAGCAAACGGAAAAGAAAGAAAAAAGCTGGCAGAGGTTATTGCAAAGGAGATCGGTGTTGACGCAATCTACCAGGGTCCGCCATCATTTTCTTACAAGATGGACTACTTCACAGTAGACAGAGAAGGCGCACTTGTTTTCGACGATGAACTTGGCGGAGACGAGGCCGAAAGAGTCCTGGACGCGATTGCAGCAGCCGGCTTC
>CACZNZ010000460.1 GCA_902782625.1 uncultured Lachnospiraceae bacterium
ACATTTTTGATTAATGTTATGCGTAATGAGATCTTTCGGAAAGGAAAGGCCTATACAACCTTTATCGAATCGACGCCGGAGCTTTTTGAGACGCATTATAAACTGGACCGTACCACAAAAATCCTTGAATTCCTGGCCAATAAGATGGTAAATGTCAATCCAGGTCCCAAGCCTTATCTGGAGTCCAGAATTGTTCCGGAAATAGATCTTTCCAAGAAGATTTCCGGAACCCGTGATGAATTCCTGAGGCTGGGTGCCAGAGAATTTGCCAGGAAGATTTACCGGACCAAAAAGCTGTATGTGACGGATACCACAATGAGGGACGGACAGCAATCCCTGCTGGCAACCAGAATGCGTACAAAAGAAGTGGCAGGTGCGGCAAGAGCGACCAACCTTTACCTGAAAGACTCTTATTCGATTGAGGCTTGGGGAGGGGCAACCTACGATACCATGTACCGTTTCCTGAAGGAATCACCATGGAAGAGACTGGATCTTCTGCGGGAACGTATGCCAAATGTCATGATCCAGATGCTGCTTCGGGCTTCCAGCCTAGTGGGATATAAAATCTATCCGGACAATGTGATCAAACATTTCATCAAAGTATCGAGTGATCACGGTGTAGACATTTACAGGATTTTTGATGCCATGAACTCTATAGACAATATGGCCCTGCCGATTGAGGAGGTTTTGAAAGCCGGCAAGATCGCAGAGGGAACGATTTGTTATTCGGGAGATATCATGGATCCCAGGGAGAAGAAATTCACGCTCGATTATTATATCAATAAAGCAAAACAGCTTGAAGAACTCGGGTGCCATGTTATTGCCGTAAAAGATATGGCCGCTTTGTTAAAACCTTATGCGGCAAAGAAACTGGTTGAAGAACTCAAAGCGGAGCTTAAGATACCGATCCATCTTCATACACATGATACGACAGGAAACGGCATTGCTACGTATCTGATGGCAGCGGAGGCCGGTGTGGATATCGTGGACTGTGCGATTGGATCCATGAGTTCTCTGACCAGCCAACCATCCATGAATGCACTGGTGGAGGCACTGCGCGGCACACCTAGGGATACCCGCATCGATCCGGACGGTCTGCTGGTTCTCAATCATTATTATGAGCATGAAAGAAAAGCCTATAAGACATTTGAAAGTGATGTGAATTCTCCGAATCCGGAGATCTATAAATATGAGATACCGGGTGGCCAGTATTCCAATTTTGCAGCACAGGTCAACAGTATCGGATCAGGTGGAAGTTTTGATGAGATCAAAAGACTTTACAAAGAAGCCGATGAACTTCTGGGCGGAATCATCAAGGTGACACCGACGTCCAAATCCGTCGGAGATCTGGCGATTTTCATGCAGAAAAACCATCTGACCAAAAAGAATATCTTTGAAAAGGCACAGGATCTGATTTTCCCTGATTCTGTAGTCAGTTATCTGAAAGGGGAACTTGGACAGCCCGAAGGAGGATTCCCGGAAGAATTCCAGAAACTGGTGCTCAAAGATCAGAAACCGATCACCGTAAGACCTGGCAGTCTGATTCCGGATGAAGATTTTGATAAGATTGCCCGACACCTGCGGGAGCATTACTACATGGATTCCATGGAAGATCCCGGTGTTATGGAGCAGAAAGTGCTCAGCTATGCGCTTTATCCGAGAGTCTATGAGGATTACTGTGAGCATTTCCAGGCTTATAATGATGTCAGCAAACTGGAGAGCCATGTGTATTTCTATGGTCTAAGGCCGGGAGAAGAGACGGTCATCCAGATCGAAGACGGAATCGATACGATCATCAAATTCATCAGTGCCTCCGAGGCGGATGAAAAAGGCATGAGAACTTTGCAGTTTGAGGTAAACGGATTCCTGAGGGAAATCACGATCCTTGATAAAAGCTTTGAGGTAAAGGCAGATAACCGGCTTAAGGTCGATCCGCGTAATCCGGGACATCTCGGTGCCGTACTGTCCGGAAGAATCTGCGATATCGGCATCAAGGTGGGAGATCATGTAAACAAAAATGATCCTCTGATGGTGATCGAAGCGATGAAATTAGAGATGACCGTCACTTCCAAAGTAAGTGGTACGGTCGAAGAAATCTACGTAGAGGAGGGAGATGAGGTCAACGAAGATACCTTGCTTGTCACCTTCTCTGTAGATCCTGATCAAAGAAAAGAAGAGTATCATCCGAACCTGCCGGAGATGGATCTGAGCAAGCTCGATGATGATGAACTGAAAGTGATTCCGGGACAGGATCAGTAAGACAAAAGAAGGAGAGAATCATGAGAAAAAATGTTTGGCTTTCTTACGAAGAGAGCGATCTTGCAGCAATAGAGAAACTTAGTGAAGAATACAAAGCATTTATGTCGTCATGCAAGACAGAACGCGAATGTGTGGCATATTTTGCGGCAGCGGCGGAAAAAGAAGGATATCAGAATCTGGAGAATCTGATTGCATCCGGCACAAGGATAAAAAGCGGAGATAAGATTTATGCCCAGGGTATGGGTAAAACCATTGCTTTTTTCGAGATTGGCAGTGAACCGGTAAGCAGCGGAATGAATATCCTATGTGCGCATATCGATTCTCCTCGTCTTGACATAAAACAGGTTCCGCTCTATGAAGATACGGAACTGGCCTATCTGGATACCCATTATTACGGTGGCATCAAAAAATATCAGTGGGTGACGCTTCCACTTGCAATGCACGGTGTGGTAGCTAAAAAAGACGGCAGTGTCCTTACCGTGAATATCGGGGAGGATCCGGAAGATCCCATCGTCTATATTACAGATCTTCTGATTCATCTTGGTGCAAAACAGATGCAGAAAAAAGGCTCGGTTGTCGTCGAAGGAGAAGCACTTGACATTCTGATTGGCAGTCGTCCGATAAAAGATCAGGAAAAGGATGCGGTAAAAGCCAATATTCTGAAACTTCTTGAAGAAAAATATCAGATAGAAGAAGAAGACTTCATCTCTGCAGAGATCGAGGTTGTGCCGGCAGGACCGGCCAGAGACTGTGGCCTTGACCGCAGTATGATCGCTGCTTACGGACACGATGACAGAGTGTGTGCATTTCCTTCCTTCCAGGCGATGATGGAGATTCGTGCACAAAAAAGAACAACCTGGTGTATCCTCGTAGATAAAGAAGAGATCGGCAGTGTGGGCGCGACAGGTTTTGAGTCCATGTTCTTTGAAAATGCGATTGCAGAACTTCTGGCTTTGGAAGGCGAGACCGGGAACCTTGCGGTTAGAAGAACCATGGCAAGGTCAAAGATGCTCTCATCAGATGTCAGTGCCGCCTATGATCCGGCTTATGCCGATGCATTTGAAAAAAGGAATGCAGCCTATTTCGGAAAAGGGCTTGTCATCAACAAGTACACCGGGGCCAGAGGCAAATCGGGATCGAACGATGCCAATGCCGAATATTTAGGGGAGATCAGACGTATCTTTGATGAAAATCACGTTGCATTTCAGACGGCGGAACTTGGAAAAGTCGATTTCGGAGGAGGCGGTACCATCGCCTATATCGCAGCCCTCTATGGTATGGAAGTCGTGGACAGCGGCGTCGCGGTTCTGAGCATGCACGCACCTTGGGAGATCATCAGCAAGGCGGATCTTTATGAAGCAAAGAAAGGATATCTTGCATTTTTAAGAGAGGCGTGATGAAATGACGTGTCAGGAGACACAGAGAAAAATCATGAGTTTTATCGATCGCCGGCTATCCAAAGCGGAGACGCAGGGATTCATCGAGCATGTCAGCTCCTGTTCGGAATGTATGGATGAACTGGAGATCAATTATATTATGACAGCGGCGATGAGAGAGCTGGACGAGGGAGTCGAAGGAGAAACAGATTTTAAAAAAGCACTTCTTGAGGAACTGGATGAGCGTTATGAGGAGCTGGAACTGGAGAATGAACGGATCAATCTTCTCCTGATCGCTGTATTTGCGCTGATGCTAGTAGGATTATTTGCTTTCTTTTTCTGGTTTTTCTTTTGACTCAGGATCGATTAAGGAGGGAATATGGCAGATAAAATTATGCTGCTGGACGGGCACAGTCTGATGAATCGTGCTTTCTACGGCGTTCCGGATCTGACCAATGCCCGGGGACAGCATACCAATGCGATTCTCGGGTTCTTAAATATGATGATTCATTATATGGAGGAAGAAAACCCAACGCATCTTCTTGTCGCATTTGACAGAAAAGAGGCAACCTTCCGCCATGAAATGTATAAAGATTATAAAGGCACGAGAAAGGGCATGCCACAGGAACTGCATGAGCAGGTTCCCGTCATGAAGGAAGTTCTCGCTGCCATGGAGGTTCCTGTTGTCACGCAGGCTGGTCTTGAAGCAGATGATATCCTCGGTACGATAGGTTTTGATGCGCAGGCCAGGGATTATGATGTGGTCATTGTTTCCGGTGACCGGGATCTGCTGCAGCTTGCTACAGACAGGATCAAGATTAAACTGCCCCGCACCAGGGGCGGCGTGACAGTTACAGAAGACTATCTTGCTTCGGATGTACAAGGGCACTATGGCGTTACGCCTAAAGAGTTTATCGAAATGAAAGGCTTAATGGGAGATCCCTCTGATAATATTCCGGGAGTTCCGGGAATCGGAGAAAAGACTGCTGCAAAGCTGATCATGACATACCACACTATCGAGAATGCCTACGCACATATCGAAGAGGTCAAACCGAAACGGGCCAGGGAGAATCTGGAAGCTTATTATGACCAGGCAATCTTCTCCAGAGAACTCGCTACGATCAAGACAGATGCGCAACTGGAGTATCATTTTCAGGATGCCAAAGTGGGACAGCTCTTCAATGCGGAGTCATACAGACTGTTTAAAGAACTCGAACTCAGAAGTCTGTATGGATACTTTGAGGAGTCCGAGAAGGATGAAGATAATATCTCTTTGCAGATTATACAAAACAAAGAGGGTTTGGATGCGTTATTTAATAAAATAACAAAACAAAATGTTGTTGGACTGGGTATCATTGGAGATGAAGAAAGCTGGAAAGGTCTGTCCTTTTCCTGGAAAGAGGATAAGATATCCAATGTCCTGGTTACAATAAACGAGGAAATCAACGAAGACTATATCAGAGAAGGAGTCCTGTCTGTCCTCAAGGAAGGGGTGCATTTGTATGTCCTTGATTACAAGGCCCTTCTTTATCAGGTGCCGGAGGCAAGAAATTATGAAGAACTGATCGAGGATGCCGGAATTATGGCCTATCTTCTTTCACCTTTGCAGTCTTCTTACGAATATGATGATCTGGCCAGGGATTACCTGGGAAGGACCTATCCCTCTGCCAAAGAAATATTTGGGAAGAAAAAACCGGCGGATATTTTTGATGCAGAGGATGAAAAGATGCAGCAGTATGCCGCTCTTTTGTCCTATGTTCCGTTTACAGTAGTGCCGATTCTTTCGCAGAGAGTCGAAGAAGACGGGATGAAGAATCTTTATGAGGAGATTGAAAGGCCTGTGGTTCCCACGCTTTATGATATGGA
>CACZNZ010000461.1 GCA_902782625.1 uncultured Lachnospiraceae bacterium
GGGACCTTCAAATCCGGTTGTCGCCTTTCTGTTCAGCTATTTTGAGCATTCAAACCATCAATGCCTGTCTGACCTTTTTGCCGTCTCGCTTTTAATTTCCCGCTGCCTCAGGTAGCGCAATGTCGTTGCAGTTAGGAAATATACTTTGAAAAAATGGCAGAAAAAGCATCAGCGGAAGGATGAACAATAACACTGCACATTCGCGAAGCTTGCAACATGTAATTTTTGCACTTTTATCTTGATTTCAATGTGCAAATATTGCATAATAAGCTCAGTGAAGGAGGTGCAGGATATGACTGAGCTCAAAACCCGAAGGCTTGAGAAAAAGTTGACCCAACAGGAAGCATCAAAAAGGATCGGTATTTCCCTTCGCTCCTATATCATGTATGAGAATGACGAAAGCAGAGAAGGCACACCCAAGTACAGGTTTCTGCTGCAGGAGCTGGATAAAATAGATCCTTTGGATGAAACCCACGGCGTTCTTTCGCTTGAGGATATAAAGCAGATATGTGCCGACACATTCGCATTTTATCAAGTTGATTTCTGCTATCTCTTCGGCTCTTATGCAAAGGGACATGCGACCGGAGAGAGTGACGTCGATCTTCTGGTTTCTACGGAGACGACAGGACTTCGTTTTTTTGAAATGGCTGAACGTCTCCGGCAAGGACTTCACAAGAAGGTGGATCTTCTGGATCTGAAACAGCTGATGAATAACGAAGCATTACTGCGGGAAGTCCTGAAAGAAGGGATCAGAATCTATGGATAATGTGAAGAACGACCTCTACTATGTTCATAAAATCCAAGAGGACCTGGCTTTTATCATGCATTCGGTTGATGAGTGCATTCAGATAATAGTCCCTGTTTATTACCATGGTTTGCTCGCTTTCATTTTCGGGAACATGTGCCAGTTTTCGTAAATAAATGATATCATATCCTTGTCTGAATCATCAATACAATATTTCATTTTCAGGCACAGTTGCCAAATTTGGAAAATAGCTTCAAATCCGGTTGTCGCCTCGCAAAAACTCCCATGAAATGGGAGTTTTTTTGTTGCACAAACCGCGTACAATCGCTTACAGCCGCACTATATCTGGAAGAAGTGATTTTCTAGAATAACCTGAACCGGTTTTTCTCAAACTCCAGAAGCCCTTCATCACGCATCTTACCGAGTTCGTTCGACATTGCGCTCCTGTCTACAGACAGAAAGTCTGCCAGCTGCTGCCGGTTGAATGGAATGGTGATGCTTGCGCTGTTCTGTTTCTTTGCTTCTTCAGATAGATAAGAAATCAGCTTCTCCCTGGTTGTCCTCCTTGACATGTAATCGAGCTTCTGCACAAGGCCTCTGTTCTTCTCGGAAATTGTAAAAAAAAGATTCTGTACGACCATGGTATGAAAACGGCAGGCTGACGAACAGGTTGAGATCACGCGTTTCACATCAAAGAAGAAGACGGAGCTGTCCTCTACGGCGATGACGTCATTCAGAAGCGTTCCGCTCTCCGGTGCCACATAAGCCTCCCCGAAGATCTCGCCGACGCCGATATGCCCGAGGATACTGCGGTTTCCCCAGTAATCATCTCTCTGGATATAGAGGCTCCCCTCAGCAAGGACAAGGATATCACTGAGATGTTCACCCTCCCGCAGCACATATTCCCCTTTTCTGTAAGTCATAAGCCTTGCTCCCAGGCACGAAAGCATCTTGCTGATATCTTTATCACCCACACCGGAAAAAAGCTTCGTTCTTTTCAGTACCGGAACATAGTTCTCCATAAAATTTCCTTTCCGTTGTAAAAACAACCGATCCGTTTGATTTATCATACTATAATCAAAACACAGAATCAAGAAAATCCAAGGGGAAACAGGAACATGGTCCGGAAAATCATTAAGATAGATGAAGAAAAATGCATGGAAGAATTTTATATTAAGGAGGGTACTGTTAATGGAAAGACAAATGTTTTGTTTTCAGTGTGAGCAGACAGCCGGATGCAAAGGCTGTACCGGAGCTTCCGGTGTTTGCGGCAAAAAAGCTGATGTCGCAAGTCTGCAGGACAAACTGACCGGCGCGCTGATCAGCCTTGCCCGTACTACGGACGGCAACACTCAGCCGACCGAAAACACCTATAAACTGCTCATCAAGGGACTGTTTACGACCATCACCAACGTAAACTTCAATGAAGCCACAATACAAGCCCTGATAAATGAAGTACATGCAGAAAAGCAGCGCATCGTACCGAATTGCTCTGCATGTGAGTCCCCCTGCGGCAGAAATGATGACTACGATATGGCACAGGTCTGGAATGCTGATGAAGATATCCGCAGCCTGAAATCCCTGATCCTGTTCGGGATCCGCGGTATGGCGGCATATGCATACCATGCCGGGGTACTTGGTTATTCAGATAAATCTGTAAATGAGTTTATTGCCAAAGCGCTCTTTGCTATCGGCGAAGACTGGGGCATGACGGAACTGCTTCCCATCGTCCTGGAAGTCGGGGAGGTCAACTTTAAATGCATGGAAATGTTGGATAAAGCAAATACCGGGAGTTATGGAAATCCGGTTCCGGTCACTGTACCTCTGATGGTCGAAAAGGGTCCCTTCATCGTCATCACCGGTCACGATCTCTATGATCTTAAGCAGCTTCTTGAGCAGACTAAGGATAAAGGAATCAACATTTACACCCACGGTGAAATGCTTCCTGCTCACGCTTATCCGGAGCTAAAAAAATATCCTCATCTTAAGGGCAACTTCGGTACCGCCTGGCAGAATCAGCAGAAGGAGTTTGCTGACCTCCCGGCTCCAATCCTCTTTACGACCAACTGTCTGATGCCGCCGAAAGACAGCTATAAAGACCGCGTATTCACGACAGAGGTGGTTTCCTATCCGGAGATCGTACATATAGGAGAGGATAAAGACTTCACCCCCGTTATTGAAAAAGCCCTTGAACTGGGTGGATTTACCGAAGATACACAGTTCACCGGAATTAATGGGGGCACGACTGTCACCACCGGATTCAGCCACAGTGCTGTTCTTGGTGTTGCGGAGACTGTCATCGATGCTGTCAAAAACGGAGCAATTCGCCATTTCTTCCTGGTCGGCGGCTGCGATGGCGCGAAGCCGGGAAGAAACTATTACACGGAGTTCGTTAAGCAGGCTCCCGCAGATACTGTCATTCTTACACTGGCATGCGGAAAGTACCGGTTTAACGATCTGGACATCGGCACAATCGGCGGACTTCCCCGCATCATGGATATGGGGCAGTGCAACGACGCTTACAGCGCGATCCGTGTCGCCGTCGCTCTTGCAGACGCATTTGGCTGCGGTGTGAATGAGCTTCCGCTTTCCATGATCCTTTCCTGGTACGAACAGAAAGCAGTATGTATCCTGCTTACCCTTCTGTATCTTGGAATCAAGAACATCCGGCTCGGCCCATCGCTTCCGGCATTTATCTCTCCGAATGTGCTGAACTACCTTGTTGAAAACTACAACATCGCCCCGATAAGCACCCCGGAAGAGGATCTGAAAGCAATCCTGTGTTAAGTATCCTGACCAAGGCAGGATGAAATCGACGTGTCCCCGGTATATGGCAGCCTGCCTGCAAAGTTTGACATTAAGTAAGCCAGACCATCTTCTTGATCTGCGGTCAAGAAGCATTACGGGCCTTCAGCCCGCTCAATTCCAGTTTGTCCGGATGGCATCAATAGTTGTGCAAAAGCCGTGCACAACAATCGGATATCACGGAAACCTCCTCCTAAGCCATTTTTTAAGTGTTCAACAGCTTCAAATCCGGTTGTCGCCTCTCTGAAACCCCGAAAGTGAAAGCTTCCGGGGTTTTTTATTGTTGTTTATGATAGAATGAAATAAATCCTAATGCGGAGGGAAATAAGATGAAGGACGAATGCCTGATCTGCAAGGCTCCACTGGAGTATCTTGATGCAGATATTCTCATGGAGTGCGAGATCTGTCATAAAAAAGAAAACAGTAAGACGA
>CACZNZ010000462.1 GCA_902782625.1 uncultured Lachnospiraceae bacterium
ACGAGTGCAGATGGAGTAACCATCGACAAAAACAATTTTGAGGAAAAATTACCATTAAATGATACGACAAATCCTCGGCATGCTATCATACATGTTAAAGTAGCAGGGAATCCATTATACCCGATCCAAAAGGTTGATGTGATTCCAAAAGATCAGTCAGAAGTTGTAACTACTGGGAATCTGAATGATTTTCTTCACACAAGATCTACAAATTCCATTGGACAGTATGTGGATTCCGATATTATCTGGAGGGCACAGGATCAGACTGATAATGCGAAGTATACGGTTTCTTCTGACGGTGATCTCACATTTGAAAAACCCGGAAATTATGACGTTGCAGCTGGAGACAGACTGAACAATCAGGCTTGGGGTGAATATCCAATAAAGGCCAGAAAGATTGAACTTTCTGAAGGATGTTATTTCCTGGATCAGGAAGGAAATCCGATGGAAGGCGGGATCTATGCTGTCGGAGACGGCGTGCGTATCCAATCTGACAGTGATAGTTTTGTTGGCTTTAGAGTACAGTACCCTGATGGAAAAGAAGAAATGATTTTCCCATCTGCAGAATCTGAGATTCCTACAGCCTTTTTCGTCATGCCTGAGATTGGAGTAAATGATGTACTTACCATTACAGGCATTACCTCAGAAGATATCAATGAGACCATCTATGAAGAGGAAGAAGACAGTGACTGGGCTTATGGCATTCCAGAAGAGGATATGAATCAGATGTATATCGCAGATGACCATACTTCTGCTTCGTTTGATCTCAATACGTGGGTAGGACAAGGAACTTATTCAGATAATAAGTGGAATGAATACAGCAAGACGATGAAGTTCTATGTTGCGAAAGCTCAGGCTGATGGCGAGATTGAAGATGATGTCGCAATCGACCAGGAAGAGGAACTGCAGACACAGGTAGATGGTGCAACAGTAACTGATCATCAGCTTAAGATAACCAAACCGGGAACCTATTCGGTGACAGGTGCGATTACAAAAACAGCAGATGTGCCGGCAACGGGAGAGGATGCTGACAAAGTAGAAAATCAGATGCTGGACAAAAAGAGCATTCAGATCACTGTTCGCGAAGTCACACAAGAGACAACAATCTTGCCTGAGGATGAAAAAGAAAAACTGGAAGCATCAACAATCACTTCAACGATGTTGAATGCGGATGGCGATGTAGAAGTCTGTTTCGAGGCGCCTCAGGACAGAGACGGAACGTATGTTCAGTATGCAACGAATGAATCTTTCGTTTTAGATGATGAAGACTATGCTCAGGAAATCGTAAAGAATATTGAAGTAGAGGGAGACGGGGATAAAGCTGTTCTTGAATCCCTTGACAGAAATAAGACATGGTTTGTACAGGCGTATGCTTATCAGACAAAGGACGACGGAAAGATTTATGGTATTCCTTCTTCTGTTGTACCACTTGATTTTGAGCGAATGGATGTAGAGAAAGCAATCCTTGATATTCCTAGTCCAATAGCATCTTTGGAGGATTCCAGGGAGGCTATTGAGAAGACTCTTGAATCCTTCGATAAATTGACAGAAGATCAAAAGAAACAGGTTGCAAAAGAAGCAGTGGCAAAGGCTGCAGATATGAAAGCTGTGCTTGCAGCAGTTGATGCCATAGAGGCTGTTAAGGGAGAAGACGCACCAGATCTTAAAGTAATTGAAGCAAGCAAGACATATGAAGCATTGAGTGAGTCACAGCTTGCTATGGTATCTGAAGAAGATCGCGCTTTACTGGAAGAGACCTTGTCTAAGCAGGAAGGCAGAGTTGCTCAAAAGATTGCCGCTAAAGCAAAAGAACTCATTGAGAAACTGCCAGATGAGGCGGGTATCAAGGATAAAGAGCAGGCTGCAGCAGCCAGGGAAGCATATGATCTTTATGAAAAGATGTCCTCAAGGATGAAGAATACCGTAAAAGACTTTGCCGCTGAAACTCTTAAATTGAAACTGGAGGCAGCAGAAGCGAAGATCAAAGCAGCTGAGGAAGCTCTGAAACAGAAACCTGCAAGGGAGCCGGTTAAGACTGTCAAAGTATCTAAGATCAGATTGACAGGAATTTCCAGGATGATTGCTGCAGGAAAGAAGATAAAGTTAAAAGCAACTGTTCTTCCTGCCAATGCATCCAATAAGAAACTTAAATGGACATCCAGTAATAAGAAGATTGCTACTGTCACTCAGACAGGACTGGTAAAAGTTAAGAAAAAGACCGGCGGCAGGAATGTGAAGATAATTGCAGCTTCAACGGATGGTTCAAAAGTCAAGGCTATCTGGAAAATTAAATCCATGAAAGGCGTTGTTAAGAAAATCACGGTCAAAGGTGCAAAGAAGACACTGAAGGCCGGGAAAACTATGAAAATCAAAGCAACTGTGAAAGCGACAAAAGGTGCGAATAAGAAATTAAGATGGACTTCTTCCAACAAAAAGTATGCTACGGTTACATCAGCTGGTAAAGTGAAGGCATTAAAAGCCGGCAAAGGGAAAACCGTCAAGATTACTGTGAGTGCTACTGATGGCAGCAACAAGAAGAAAGTCTGCAAAATCACAATTAAGTAACGAATTGCACTGATAAAAAAGATGAGGAAAAAAACAATATGAAAAAAGAACAAAAAAAGTTTTTCACTCTGTTATCAATGATCTTTGTTGTTGGACTTCTGGTTCTGCTTTCACGCTCTGTCTATGCAGACGGTACTGGCGACGGTTCGGGAGATTTACTGACAATCGGTAGTGTTGGTATGGCAGAACAGTATCAATATAATCCCCATGCCAATCGATTTATCATCAAAGATGAAAACGGCGATGTCATTGCGAGTAAAACAATAAAGATTTCTGTGTTTGACAGTGAGGGAGAACTTCAGTTTGAAAAAGAAGTGAAATCTACTGACACTGGTCATTATATCTTTAATTTTTATTCTCCGGCAGCAGATGGATTTCGCGCAGAACCAGGTGAATATGATTTGCATTTTACTATTGACGGGTATGAAACCTATATACATCATGTAACCATCATAAAAGGACATTTTCAGGTTGATAATGGGTTTACTTTTGAGGGATCACCGGAAACTGTAAGTATGGATGATGTTCAAGAAGGGAAAGATATCACTTTCACTTTAACGACCGTAAGATCTCCTTCTGTAAACGAAGGAAAAATTAAGATTTATTTTGACGACGAGACTGAGCCACGAGTTGATACTTCGGTGAAAAGTGGTACTGTAGCAACATATCCGGTGGTGATTAATTCCGCTTCTTTTAAAAACGGAGAGGTCCATGAATTAAGAGCTGTTTACGAGAGCGGTGATAGTAATCATTATGAAGATGATGAAGCTACATTCCAGTTTACTGTGGAGAATGCAGTGATTGCTTCTGCTACTTTCCCTGAGTCTTATCAGTATAATGAACAGGGGAATATTTTCTATCTCTATGCTAAGAGAAGCACTGAAGATGAAGGGGAAGCTGCTACTGTTCTTCTGACCAGCAAAACGGTTACCATCACACCAACAAATCGGGAGACTGGCGAGGAACTGGATCCAATCACAAAGAAAATCCAGAAAAACGGTAATTTGGTATTCTACAAAAATTCATTACCGCCAGGAGAATATCAACTGTCACTGAAAATAAAAGGTTATGATCCGTATATCATTGAAAAACTTACTGTAAAACAGGGATATTTCAGTAAATTCATCCTGAATAAGAATGTGGATGAAGTTGTATGCAACAGCATTGTGGATGCTGCTATTCTAACAACGACAAGATCC
>CACZNZ010000463.1 GCA_902782625.1 uncultured Lachnospiraceae bacterium
CAACAATGAATATGTGAGATTCTTTGATGATGAGACGGCAAAAGAGGAGATAACTTCCCATCTTCTGAAAGGAAGACCAGTGATTATCGAGGTAAGGAGACTTAACAGAAGTACAGGTCAGTATGATAAGATCTGGACGAATTCCTACCATACACTGGTTTTACTTGGCATTACGGACTCCGGCAAATACATTCTGGCCGATCCGGCAAACAGAGACAGAGGAATCTTCGGAGAACAGGGACGGATCAAGCTGATCGATCTGTCGGACATCCTGCCCTATATGTATCCCTGTACAGAGACAGGTATGTCTTCGTATTTTGAATCGAAGAACACATCAGGAGGATATATCCTGATTGAGCCTTATTAAGAGGTGTCATGATAAGGAGATAAACATGTTAAAAGCCAATTATCATACGCATACGCTTTTTTGTGACGGGAGAGATTCGGCCGAGGATATGGTGCGTCAGGCAATTGCACTAGGGTTTTCCCATCTGGGCTTTTCCGGACACATGGACCCCGATATCCACATGGATTTTGAAGCCTATCACAACGAAATCTTCCGACTGAAAGAAAAATACGCAAAACAGATTCAGATTCTTTGCGGAGTGGAACTCGACATTTTATATGATCCTTCATGGGGTGAGAAAGCGGAGTATATCATCGGGTCGACCCATTTTCTGGATGTGCCTTCTGAGAGTCCGATCTCTGTCGATAACTCGGAAGATATGATGGAGAAACTGTGCAGGGAGTACTTTTCGGGGGACTATTACAAACTTGCCAAGGCCTATTACGAGCTTGAAGCACAGGTTTATGACAGACTGCACTGTGACTTTGTGGGACATTTTGACCTGGTGACACGGTTTAATGATTCCATGCATTTCCTGGATGAGGAGGACAGAAGATACCGGATGCCGGCTCTCACGGCGATGGAGTACCTGGTCTCTCAAGGGGTGCCTTTTGAGATCAACTGTGGTGCTGTCAACCGAAACCGGAAAAAAGAGCTTTATCCGAATCGTGATCTGTTAAAATGTCTCAGGGAATTTGGGGGAGAGATTTTCATTAACTCCGACGCCCATCAGAAGGAGCTGCTGGGAGGAGCCTTTGATGTCGCGGTTCAGACTGCCATAGAATGCGGATTTACACATGTCAATATCCTGTCTCAGGATGACAGTCATCAGGTGAAAAGAAAGCAGCTGGCACTTGATCTGTTGTAGGCCGAATGCTTGCTTTTCCCATACACTTACGGTATGATAGAAACGTAAAAATGTACTGAAATTTTACGAAAAGGGAGGTTTGTAGATGGCGAAAAGAATTCTTGCTCTGATAGGAGAAGATTTTGAAGATCTGGAACTGAGTTACCCGGTACTGAGACTGCGGGAAGAAGGATGCCAGGTAGATGTGGTCGGGGAAAAAGCCGGACATGTATACCATGGGAAATACGGTGTTCCTTTTGAGTCGGATCTGTCATTTTATGAGGTAGATGCTTCGGATTACGACGGACTGCTCGTGCCGGGAGGCTGGGCACCGGACAAGCTGAGAAGATATCCGGAAGTTTTAAAGATCGTGAAAGATATGGATAAGGAAAAGAAACCGATTGGAGAGATCTGTCACGCCGGATGGGTACTGATCTCTGCAGACATCCTTCAGGGAAAAACCGTGACAAGTACACCTGGTATCAAGGACGATATGCGCAATGCCGGTGCAACCTGGATTGATGAGCCTTCCGTTGTGGACGGACACATCATCTCGGCAAGAAGACCTCCGGATCTGCCGGAATATATGAAGGATTATATCAAAGTTCTTTTTCAGAAAGCATAGCGGGAACATGACCGGAAAAAAGAGAATCCGGATGGTAGCACTTGATCTGGACGGAACACTGCTCACCACAGAGAAACAACTGACAGAAAGAACCCAGAAGGCTTTGGACCGGACAGTACAGGCAGGCATAGAAGTGGTTGTCGTTACCGGCAGGTCAGCAGCGGGAATTCCGGAGGAGGTGCTCGCATGGAAAGAGATCCGGTATGTGATCTCATCGAACGGTGCGGTAGTCTATGACAGGCATGCAGACCGCATTCTGAAAAAAACCTTCCTGAAAAGACAGGACATCTGCAGGCTGACGAAGCAGCTTCAAAAACAACGAATTATATATACAGTATTTTCGGACGGAATGGGCTATACAGATCCGGCAACCTACGCGGATCTGATGGCACATTTTCAAGGAACACCGATTCTTCCTTATATGAAAAAGAGCAGAAGAGTGGCACAAGATCCGGGAAAACTTCTTGACAGTGTGGAAAATCTCTGGTTTCGGGCATCGTCATACGAACAAAGAGAGGAGATGCTTGCTCTGATCAAACAGGAAGCACCAGTTACAGTGATTCGCACCGGGAAAACGGATGCGGAGATACTATCTGATGAGGCAGACAAGGGGAAAGCCCTGGCTGTCGTATCGGAGGATTGCGGCATTCTTCCGTCCGAGATTACTGCGTTTGGGGATAACGCCAATGATATCGAGATGCTTCGATATGTTGGTTTTCCTGTGATTATGGGGAATTCTGCCCCGGAAGTATATCAGATCAACGGATATCTCACGTCATCTAACGATGAGGACGGCGTGGCAAATGTTCTGGAGTACCTGACGGAAAGCGGCGGACTCTGTCCGGGGAAGTCGTAGGAAGAATGTTGTAGGATCATGAATCGACTGGAGGATTAAAGGGATGGCAAAAGAGAGAAAGAAAGCGAAAATCATCCTGTTTATTGCAGGCCCTTATGCCAATAGTGCAGCGGCAGAGATCAATGAAGCTGCCAGACAGCATAAGCTGAAAAGATATAAGGGCATGGGGGACCATGAGCCGGTGGATACAGCGGTAAAGTATCTGCTGGAAAAATGCACTTCGGAAAAAGATTCCTTTGAGAAGGATCTG
>CACZNZ010000464.1 GCA_902782625.1 uncultured Lachnospiraceae bacterium
ACGCTCGGTCTTCCTCTTGCCATGTTCTATGTAGAGCACGGTTCCTTCGGAGGCTTTTTTCACGGCATGGGTATCGATGACCACTGTTTCCTTCTTTATACCGAGCTCGTTGCAGACCTTACAAAACTGGCTTTTGGAGATCTGAAAAGTTCCGTCGTCGAACTCATCGTCTCCAAGCATCATGTACTTCTGTGCCAGTTCAAACTGCTGATCACGGGGCATCTTCCTGAAGTCCTCTTCAGAGTACTTGCTCTTGCTCCTGTCCTTCCTGGGACCACGCTTCTTTTTGGCGGCTGTTGTAGTCGGTACAGTGGACATGGTAGTGTGTGTGTTGCTGGTAAGATTGATCTGTGTTGTGTTATTAGCAGCCATTTTAATTATCTCCTTTCTGAACTACTAAATTATTATTTGATACAGTAATATATGATAAATATTTCGAAAAACACCCCCCAGGGTATCTGATGGGTGGAAAGTAAGGCATTAAAGTCATATGACGAACAACCGGCAGTACGCCAGACCGATCAGGACAGCATCAGCCTCATCATCGGTAACGGGATCAAAACCGAAGTACTCCCTGGCCTTCGATATATCCCATTCCTTCAAACCGTCTTTCTTGGATCTGGGCGTCTTTTCGGCTTTGTTACAGACCTTCGTACGCCACTCTGTGGGTCTGATACAATAGAAGGCACAGTTACCTGCACGGGATACGCACCACCCACGAACGGCACCAACTATCTCTGATAAGATACGCTGGGTCTTGGCATTGGTAGTGACGACTGTCATCTCTATTACCACGATATCAGGGGTATGATCGGCCAGGAGAGATGTCAGGGAGCAGCACATACGGTTAAGACGGTCTTCGGGATCTTTGACGCCGGACATATCGATCACGCCGTGGTCTATCAGGACGGCATCTTCCCAATAGGCCCAGCCGCTGAGTTTGGATGATGTATCAAGTGAGATCATTTTTGTCATAGTAAAAGCTCCTTTCGAAATTGCTTTATATAGATATATGGTAAAAATTCTCAGGAACACCCTTTTGGAGGTTATAATCTGTATAGGAACGAAGATAAGTGCGTTATTTCATCATTATACGAACAGAAAAACATTGATATTATAAGATGTTATGATATAATGAGATCAAATACGAACTATAGCGATAGTAAAATACGAACTTTTGTAAGGAGAGAAGATGGCAAATAAGACAACGGTGGCGCTGACCAGAGAACAATATGAAGAGATTATCCAGACGATGAGATCCGGTGGCGCCGGTTTCAGAGCTAACAACAGGATCGCCACTGCTCTTGTTTTGGAAGCAAACCTGGGGATCAGGATTGAAGACATCCTTGATCTTCGTATGAAAGATATCATCCGGGATGGTGATCGGTACCGATTGGATATAGTCGAGCAGAAGACGAAAAAGAAAAGGGTCTTTACTGTTCCTCTTCCCATATATCAGTATATAAAGCTGTATGCTGTGGAAAATGGCATAAAAGACAATGAAAATTTGTTTCCGATCGGGGAGAGGGCGGTTCAGAAGCAATTAAAGATTGTGACGGACTACCTGGGAATGGAGAACATAGGAACACACAGCTTCCGGAAGTTCTTTGCAACCGAAATCTATAAGAACAATGACTACAATATTGTTCTGGTGCAGCAGCTCCTCCAGCATAGTTCTGTTGCTATTACCCAGAGGTATATCGGAATTAGTAGCGAGATGCAGGAGAGGGCACTGCAGGGACACATTAACCTGATATGAAGGGATTTATGGTTGTTATTAGATGCCGGATATAGTATATTATTATATGAAAGGAGTCGGAGATGGAACAAAGTGAAAAAACAGGAAAGATCAAGTGGCATCCCGGCTTTTGTGGCGGAATAGAACTTGAATTAAAGGATTACCGCAGGATACTTGAGTTTGAGCCGGAGCATTATCTGTCAAAGGAACCTTTGAGGATGGATATGCTCATTATAAAGAAGAAAAAGGATTCAAAGATAGATAATCCATATGCGGAAATGTTCCGCAAGCATAATGTGATCGAGTATAAGTCGCCTAAAGATGGGTTATCCATAGACGATTTCTATAAGGCGATAGGATATGCCTGCTTATATAAGGGACTTGGAGAGAAAGTTGGTGAGATAAGCGAAAAAGAGCTTACAATATCCATTTTCCGCCATACTTATCCAAGGGAATTGTTTTCGGCACTCAAAGGTGCGGGAGCTGAAATAGAAAAGCCTCATGACGGGGTATACCGAGTCAAGGGAATCATAAATCTTCCTACACAGGTTGTAGTGACTAAAGAGCTTGAAAAGGGGGCACATTCGGCACTTAAGATTCTGGCAGGTAAAGCCGATGAATCTGAGGTGAGGAAGTTTGTATATGAGGCCGGCAGTTATAGCACACCGGTAGATAAGCATAACGCAGACGCTGTATTACAGGTAAGTATACTGTCGAATGAGGAGCTGTATAAGAGGCTCAGAGAGGAGGAAGCTATGTGTGTTGCTCTGAACAACTTAATGAGAGATGAACTTGAGGCCAGAGAAGCCCGTGGAGAAGTAAAAGGTAAGACTCAGGGCGTTAATGACTTAAAAGAAGCTATCCTGGCGATCAAGGCAGGAAAGAAAGCTTCTGTGATAAGAAAGAAATATGGTGATGAGGTGTATGAGGCGGCAGTTAGCCTTGTTAAGAGCTTAGCTTAACTGTTTGAGCTTGATTGGGTTTATATGGCGTAGACATACAGTAGGGGCTACGCCTTTTTTATTGGTGAAATTCGTCTTTTTGTCCTCTTGAAAGACCTTCGCTTTGAGGCTATAATAAACCCCATGTGATAAGGTCCGTCTACTATATTTTTGGGTAACTTAGTTTAGCGCCTCCGGGGCAAACTTCTTTATCCTCACTCACTGACTTTTAATACACTCATAATCACATACAAGACAGACCTTATCTGACAACCCCAATGTCTTATAATCTGTTCATTTCCTCCTTTATTGATGCAAAATGGCCGGTAGAGATAATTATCCCGCTGGCATTATTTAATTACATCATCATTTGCTTAATTACATCATTTTTTAAGAAATGATGCAGTTGATATTGACGATGAGTATAATGAGTGTTATTATTTAAATGCATCATCATATCCGCCTAAGAGTAAATTGATGTTTAAATGAGGATATTGAAATGAGAAATTTTGATTACAGTAAAAAATGGGAAAAACTACTGACACCAGAAATCGTGGCACTGCTTACGCAGATCCATGAGTATAAAGGTGAGCAGTCACTTTTTATAGAAGCGAAGGCAGATACGCTGACACAACTTGTGGAGATTGCGAAGATTCAGAGTACCGAAGCATCCAACAAGATTGAAGGTATCTATACTTCCGATGCGAGACTGAAAGCACTTGTAAAAGATAAAACAACACCTAAGACGAGAAACGAGCGAGAGATTGCCGGATACAGGGATGTACTTAATACAATCCATGAGAGTCATGATTACATCTCGATAAGA
>CACZNZ010000465.1 GCA_902782625.1 uncultured Lachnospiraceae bacterium
GGACTCCGGGAAAAATATGATCCATGGAAGCTGCGCGTCTATGCTGCCAAACCGGAACAGGAAGTTTTGATGGTGGCTGATTATAACCTGAGTTCGATGTTCGGCAAAGGATATACAACACATGCAAATATGATGATGAAGGACGGAACAATCTTTGAAGTGACATCCTGTCATAAATGTCAGATTATCTATACACCGGGACATACGATCGGAAGCTGCTGCTACTATTTCCGTGAAGAAGGATGGCTGTTTTCCGGAGATACACTGTTTGCAGGGAGTATCGGCCGTTCAGATTTTCCGACCGGCAATTCCGAGCAGTTGCTGCATTCGCTCAACCAGATCGTGATGAAACTGCCTGATGAAGTACATGTTTTCCCGGGACATGGACCGGAAACGACCATCGGACAGGAACGAATTGTCAATCCGTTCGTAGACAGATAGATGAAAGATCATGATTTATCTTTGCCAAAATGACAGACAATATGATTATGATATCAGAGCGATTACGCTCGCATTCCTGCCCGGAGAGAAAATCGTAGAGGTCACGGATGAAAATGAAGCCGATGAAGGAAATATCTTTTTGAAGCTGCATTTTGGAGATGACACGATAACAGGGCAGATGAAGGAACAGGGAAAAATAAAAGCACAGGAGGCAGTGGTTTGTGATTATAATAATCACGAGCACTGCCGTAATGATGTATGCCGTTTTCTCTACAGACTTCTTTCTTCCTTTACGGGAAAAGACCTTCCATGGGGCGTGCTTACAGGAATCCGTCCGACCAAGATCATTATGAAATGGATGGAAGAGGAGAATCCGGCGGACTTAGCAGCTTTGGCATTCCGTTTTGCAAAGACCTATCTGACCACGGAACAGAAGGCTCAGCTGTGTACGGAAGTGGCAAGACATGAGAAAGAACTGCTGGGAAAATATCCTTATTCAGAGGAATACAGCCTATATGTCGGCATTCCTTTTTGCCCGACAACCTGCCTGTACTGTTCCTTTACTTCCTTTCCGGTTCTTAGATTCGGCGACAGAATGGAGCCTTACCTGAAGGCGCTGTATAAAGAATTATCCTATGTGGCGAAAACCTGTGCAGACAGAAAACTGACTTCAGTCTATATCGGCGGAGGTACCCCTACGGCTCTGGATGAAAAATCTCTGGAGAGCCTTCTTCAAACAATCCGCACATTGTTCCCAATGGAACAGGTAAAAGAGTTTACGGTGGAAGCCGGAAGACCGGATAGCGTAACCAGGGAGAAGTTTCACATTTTAAAGAATGCCGGTGTCACCCGGATATCCATCAATCCCCAGACCATGAATCAGGAAACACTTGACCTGATTGGGAGGGCTCATACCGTCGAACAGACTAAAGACGCTTTTATGCTGGCAAGAGCCTGTGGATTTGATAATATCAACATGGATATCATCACCGGCTTGCCTGGGGAAGATATATCTCATGTGCGGCATACACTTAAGAAAGTATTTGAATTGCGGCCGGAAAGCCTGACTGTCCACTCCCTGGCAATCAAGAGAGCCGCAAATCTTAATATCGAGATGGAGAGGTATCGAAACCTTGTTAAAGGGAGTACCGATGAGATGCTCTGCCTGGTGGATGAATACTGTCATCGTATGGGACTCATGCCCTATTACATGTACCGGCAGAAAAACATCCCTGGCAATCTGGAAAATATCGGATACAGTCTGCCGGGGAAAGAGTGCCTGTATAATATCCTTATTATGGAGGAAAAGCAGGATATTATATCCTGTGGAGCCGGTGCCACATCCAAATATGTCTTTCCAAAAGAAAACAGAATTGAACGGACTGAAAATGTAAAGAATTTGGATCATTATATTAACCGGATTGATGAAATGATCGATAGAAAGAGGAGATACCATGAGGGTTGATTTCCATACGAATGATACAGAAACCTCCATAAGAGATTCTCTCGGAGAAGCCTTGCTCCATGGTATGGTGGTCAGTAATCTGGCCTATATGCTGGCAAGGAAGATGGAGCTTTCTGATAAAGAATGCCACAATCTGGCAATAGCCGGTTTTCTGCATGATATAGGGAAACTGAGGCTGCGCTCCTATGTCTATGAGGAGAAAGAAGCACAGCTTAATATTGATGAATTGAGATATGTACGGCTTCATCCGACTCTCGGTTATGCCATTCTCAAGGAGAATGGATACGCTGAGGAGATCTTATCTGCAGTGCTCTATCACCATGAAAATATTGATGGCAGCGGTTATCCGAATAATCTAAAAGATGATGAGATACCACTGTCAGCCAGGATTTTAAGAGTATGTGACGCATTCGGCGCTCTCATCGCCAATCGTCCGGTAAGAGGGGCATTTGATATTGAAACGGCGCAGAAGATTATGATAGAGGAAGTAAAGTTTTTTGATATGAAAGTATTTCTGGCTTTCCAGAAACTCAGTCAGTCTGAGGAGATGAAAGAGATGTTAGCCAGAATGGGTATCGAATAATACAGGAGGAAAATACAATGGCAGAATCTATGAAGGGACTGAAAAGAACTCATAGGTGTACAGAAGTAACAGCAGACAATATCGGACAGACGGTGACCCTGATGGGCTGGGTGCAGAAAAGAAGAAATCTCGGCAGCCTGATCTTTGTGGATCTGCGTGACCGCAGCGGATTGATGCAGATTTACTTCGATGAAGAAACGATCGGGACAGAGGGCTTTGTCAAGGCAGGCTCTTTGAGAGCAGAATATGTGATCGCTGTAACCGGTTCCGTAGAAAGAAGAGGAGGAGAGATCAATCCTTCCCTGAAAACAGGGGAACTTGAAATCAAGGCAAAAGAACTCCGTGTTCTTTCAGAAGCGGATACACCGCCATTTCCTATTGATGCAGATATTACCGTTAAAGATGACCTGAGACTGAAATACCGTTATCTCGATCTTAGAAGACCGAATATCCAGAAGAAC
>CACZNZ010000466.1 GCA_902782625.1 uncultured Lachnospiraceae bacterium
CCGATCGAGGTGATGCCCTTACCTGAAGAAGGATCTTTGAATTCCATCTTTGCGATCTCGCAATCGGCGAACGCATTGTCTGAGACCCTTTTGATGGTTCTGTTTTTGTTTGCTATTTTCAGAGTCGGTCCTACGATCAGGCTTCTGACGGATGGGTCTCCTTTATATTTAAGGATATCCACTGTATCCGGTGTGATCTGCCTGTAGGTATAGGTCACGTCTGTCAGTGCCAGTCCGTTCTTATGTATCGTGAAGTACTCTGTCGCTTTAGCGAAATCCTCGGATTCGTTGACTACTACCTTTATCCTGAAATCACCCTTTCCTTGTGCAGTCAGGAGATTTCCGCCCTCGACCCATACCTCATTCTGTTCTCCGGATTCCTCGATCGTACATGTGTATCCGGCATTATCTCCGCGGTCGACCGTGATCAAACTATTAACTTTATTCTCCGACATTTCATATACGTGTGGATCACTTGTGCTTGTCAGCCACGCTGGAGTAAGCTTGATCGTGCGGGTCTTTTTGACCTTGGTGGCGGTCTTGCCCTTGACCACTACTTTAATAGTCTTTTTACCTGCTTTGTAGTGTTTGGTAGAAGCAGTCTTGATAGTTATCTTTACCTCGCCCGGGCCAAGGATCTTGATATTTCCCTTCTTCTTGTCTGCAGCTTTTGTAGGGATCGTAATGATTTTCTTATTGCTGCTTGAAAGGGTGACCTTGGCCTTTTCCTTTACAGAGATCTTGATGGTCTTGAACCCCTTTGTCCCTTTTTTGTAGGTGACATCATTTGCACTGATCTTCTGTGCTGCTTTACCGATAGTGAAGTATGCGGTCTTTGTCTTCTTTGACTTGGCAAACACACCCTTGCCCTTGACAACGACCTTAGCCTTCTTCCCTACTTCTACGTTGTTTGAATACTTAACAGTATAGTCAGTGCCCTGTTTAAGCTCTTTTCCTTTAAATGTTACCGTTACCGCCGGCTTTCTGGCTTTTCCGGTCCAGGTTGCATTCTTGACTGTGACCTTTGCACTGCCGATCTCAGCCTTTGCCCAGTGCGCATAATATGTCTTGCTGCTCGTTATTTTTGTATTTTTTGTTATCTCTGAGCCGCCGGATTTCGCGGTGAACCAGCCAAGGAAGAAGTAATTGCTCCTCTTTGGTGTCGGGAGTGAACCTACGGCAGCTCCTTCAGCAACCTTTTTGGATGTTGTCGATACCTTGCCTCCATTTGCGTTGAACTTGACCGTACACTGCCAATGAGCATAATATGTCGCATTCCCGCTTACCACCGTGTCTGCAGTGATCTTTGTACCTCCGGATTTGGATGTATACCATCCGGCGAAACTGCATCCGCTTTTTGTTGGCTTAGGAAGAGTTCCTATGCTGGTGTTTTTAGTTCTTGTAATTGTCTTCTGGGATACAGTGCCTCCGTTCGGATCGAAGGTGACCTTGTAAGATGCATCTGCGACCGTCTCCCATGCAAGATATTCATCCTCTTCGTTTTCAAGATAGTAATCATACAGCGGAGAATCCTCACTCGCGGCAATAGTGAGAGTGATCGGGCCTTGTTCCTCTTCATCATACCAGCCTGAACCGAACGAGAATAAGCTGTATCCGATTTCTTCAAGTGCTGAATTCGCAGTAAAGACCACCTTTTTCAGCTTTCTGTTATAGTCTGAATACTTAGCAAAAGCTTCGTCTGAGATCTCGGTTACTTTATCCGGAACGGCGAGCTCTGTCACATCGCTGTTCATCGGGAACTTTACAAGGGCTACACAATCCAATACTTCCGGGAGATATGAGTAGTCATAATATTTTAAATAGAGCGCTCCGTTTTCTGTATAGTAAGACTTGTTTCCCTTATTTACTGCGATCTCCTCCAGATCCATCTGAATACTGAGCGATCTGCACGCCTTGCCGACCGTGAGTTTTTTGACTCCGCTGATGCCATCAAAAGCTTCAGAGAAAACGTTCTGGATATCATCATCTATGACAAACTCTTCGCTGTCATAATCTCTCATGACCAGGACAAGATTTACAGTTTCTTCCGAATCCTCTTCATAACTGTTGACCAGGCTCTTATCCCTGAGCTCCCATTCAGTTGCATTTTTGCCTATATTGACTTCCGTAATGGATGGACAGTTATAGAACGTTCCGTCTCCTGCCGATATGTTGCCATTGATATCGATCGTTTTAAGGTTCGAACATCCGTTAAAAGCCCCGTAACCCAGCCATACATCACTGTTGAATGTGACACTTTCCAGATCGTCACAACCGGTGAACGCATATTGATGCACTTCCTCAAGACTATCCGGAAGATCCAGTGTTGTTACGCTCGTTCCGTCAAATGCCCATTCCTCTATTGTTTTCAGATCTGAGCCAAACTCGATATCTGTAAGCCTGCTTGACTGATAGAAGGCTTCTTCTTTTATGACTTCGAGGGAATCCGGAAGTATTACTGTTCCGATGCCGCCGTCCCAGCCGAATGCACATTCTCCTATGGTTTTTGTGCCGTCTGCGATGGTCAGCTCATCACTATTATAGTACTTAGGAACAGCAACAAGCTCGGTCCCGTCCTTGCTGTACACGACACCATCTATTGATTTGTAAGCCTCACAGTTGCTGCTGACAACGAGTCTGCATGCAGCGAGTGAGTAACGCGTGTCCCACAAACCGGTGTTATAGTTAAGTCCGCGTCCTGTGATCGAACCCTCCTCCATCGTTGAAGGATAGTGGACGGAAATCGTGCCCCAGTCTATGTTCTTTGACATCGCCAGATAGGCTTCTGTAGATACATTAGTGACGCCTTCCGGGATCCGGACAGTGATCAGATTCCCGGAGTAGCCTGCAAGCTTCCCGTCCTCTACAGTAAAGAACTCTTCGACGTCCTCTTCAGCCAGCTTAGTTACATATAAAGCTCCTGTCGCATCAGAGCTTTCATGCCTGGTGATCTTGATTCTGTAGTCCTTGCCTTTCTGCATGTACAGCGAAACAGCCGGAACACCGTTATAGTCACTCTCATCAAGAGTGGCCCGGCCAATTAATTTATCGTCTTCAAAGAACTGGAACCACATATCGATGCAGCCCCCATCGCCGGATGAGTAGACATTAGCTCTGGCCGATAGTGCCCACTCGTAATAACCGGTCTCTGAAGGAGTGTACTCTACATCAGGAACGCTATACCCACCTTTCAGTGTCAGCGGTATCGTTTCTGTCTGATTTGTGGCATTTAAACTGCGCAAAGCCGGGCGTGCTGCCTCTTCCACAACCTCTTCATCTGTAGGCTGCTCCTGCTCTGTCTCCTCAAACTGATCCTGTGCGGCCGCCTCAGGCTGGTCTGTTTTCGAAGCCCTTTTCGGCGCGCGCTCTTCAGGCATTTCCTGTACGAGCTCCTCGCCGGACACCGTATCCGGTGCTTCCACAAAATCTTCAGCTGATGCATCCGCTTCCACAGAAACATCTTGCGATTCATTAGCAACCTCCGGGTTGCTTTCAGATGCTTCCGCTTCTTCCGGCAATTCTGTGACAGCTTCTGCTGCTGCCGGCTCAGAAGTGTTTTCTTCCGAGGCTGCATA
>CACZNZ010000467.1 GCA_902782625.1 uncultured Lachnospiraceae bacterium
ATTAAAGGCGACAATTGCACATACAATAATAGCAATGACGATCATAATCGGAACCAAATACTGAAACACCTTGGCAAACTTGTTCGTACTGAGTGTGACAGTAATAAGGCTGGCCACTAACATAATGCCGGATCCTACAATATAAGGAAGCCCGAATATCGATTGCAGAATGGCTCCGGTTCCCGCGAACATTGCAGATAGAGCGTTAATGAGAAATACTCCTGAAAAAAACAGATTGAAGTATCTGAGAGGCTTCCATCCAAAAGGTGTGAGCACCCAGTCAAATGTGTATTTATCCATGTTGCGGGCAGTGACATAAGACATATACCCGAAAAGGAAGATCAAACAGTATGCCAGAAACATTCCTAAAAAGCTTTTCGCTCCGAAATCCGCAAAATATGTGAGGGCTTCCCGGCCTGTAGAAAAAGAAACGCCAACGACTTCTCCAATCAATACCATCGCAAAAGCAAATGGTCCGATATAATTAGTTTTATTCATCATTTCCCTCCATCTTAATCAGCAAACACGTCAACAAACTGTTCTACGACATAATCCAATTCTTCCTGTGTGTGCAAAGCGTTATAACAGGTCCTGATTACTCCGTTATCTACAAGCACATTTGTATAGATGCCCTTTGCCATCAGTTGCAGGCATTTAATGTATGTACTGATTTCGTCTTTTGTATATATAGATACGATTGGTGCGCGGGCGTTATCGGCGAAACGAATCCCTTTTTCACGCAGTTTTTCACGGACATATTCGGCGTTTTCTCTGGCCTTTGCGCCTCTCCACGGTTCCTCTTCCAGGATCTTTAATGCAGCAAGCGCAGCTGCCGCATTAACAGGAGGAAGCGCCGCTGTGTTTGTATAGGCTACAGCCGTATGAGAAATATAGTTTACGACGCTCTCTTCTGCAGCTACAAAACCGCCGACACTGACAAGACACTTGCTGAACGTAGCCATTAAGATATCTACATCGTCCATCGATCCGTAGTATTCGCATGTGCCTCTGCCGGTGTTTCCTACCGAACCGAAGCCATGAGAGTCATCAATCATCAATCTGGCCCCGTATTTGTTTTTCAGCTCAACAAGTCTCGGCACATCAGCCAATGAACCATCATATGAGAAGACACCGTCAACAATTATCAGTTTCCCCTTATTGCTATCTGCATGAAGAAGGGCGTCTTCCAATGCATCATAATCATCGTGAGGATACGGTATGTATTGAGCACCGCTCGCTTTGATCCCGGTCAGAATGGATTCATGATTTGTATCATCGCCAAAGATAAGATCATCTGCACCGGCAAGAGCTCCGATTATAGCAACATTACTCTGGAACCCTGTAGGGAATACAGTGCAGGCT
Source organism: uncultured Lachnospiraceae bacterium (assembly GCA_902782625.1). Taxonomy (GTDB): domain Bacteria; phylum Bacillota; class Clostridia; order Lachnospirales; family Lachnospiraceae; genus Anaerobutyricum. Next base: position 1,363 of record CACZNZ010000467.1, read on the forward strand.
TCTTTACCGGTAAACCCGGCCAATTCTGCTTCCAACTCAAGATGGATGTCTGTTGTTCCGTTGAACAGCCTCGTCCCGGTAACACCTGTACCATACTTATCCAAAGCGATCTTCGCTGCTTCTATAACCCTTTCATCGCCCGACAGCCCGAGATAATTGCTCGAGCCGATCATGATCGTCTTATTTCCGTTCATGACCGTAACGTCGGTTTGTTTGTCTGAAACAACCGGACAGTAGGGATAAATACCGGCTGCCTTAGCCTCGTTTACAGCTGTAAACTCATAGCATTTTTTAAACAGATCCATGATAATCGTCTCCTTTTCCTAAAGTTTATAGTCAGACAGTCAAATAATCATTGGACATGGTTAACAACGTTTCGCAGAATGATTGTGCACAATGCACAATGGGTGGATTGACGTTCCACCTCCATTACACTATGATGAAATTGTAAACATTGTTTTTATAACCGGGAGACAGGCCATGAAATACGAATCATTAGTCAACGAACTGATCGAGAATACTATTATTGGTCAGGGTACAGATCCAAAACACTCAGGCGAAGAGACTATCTTAGTCAACAAAACAGCTATTAAAAGAGCCATTGATGAAGCGCTTATTTCTATCGAAGATGTCCTGCAGCAAATCCCTGAAGATATAAAAGAAGTGGCGGACAAAACAAAATCGTTAGATAAAGTGATCGATTGTGCTGCCTCAGCAATCGGCGCTGCTTTGTTATTATTCGACAAGGATATTGCCTTGGTCTCAAGTTCCCGATCGATCCCCATCACTGACCCTGTATGGAATGATACATTTTCAAGAGGGTACAGTTCGTATGAGTTAAGAGAAATCGTAAAACACTTACCATACCTGGAAGACGTTGATCTGGAAACTGAACTTATAAAACCGACCGATTCCTATTCAACCAGGGAAAGACTTATTTATCATATTGTGATCGATCATCAAAGCATTGGCTATCTGTTCATGAATGCAGAGGAAAATGTTGTATTCAGCCAATTCCAGATCATGGCATTTAAAAAAGCCGGAGAGGCAATGATCTATGCGATTTCCAGATATGGGCGCCACCTTTTCCCAACGTTGAGAACAAATGATAAACTGCTTCGCACACTTCTCTCATGTCTGTTAACATCAGATGTGGAAGATGTCCTGAAAAAAGAATCTGTCCCGGACTATAAACGAATGGTCGTTATCTGTCTGGACAGCCGTGATCAGAAGCATCATACTGATGAATTAAACCAACAGATCATAAACATTTTCCCGGAGTCCATCACTGCTATTCATAAGGACCATGTGGTAGGACTTATCTCCTTAAAGACAGAAATGACAATAGAGGATGATCAACATAAAGCACTGGAGAAGCTTCTGAAAAAGAATCGGATCAGGGGAGGGGTCAGCAATCCCTTTAGCGATCTGAAATATTTTCTGCAATTCTATAGGCAGGCAGACAAGGCCCTTGAGTTAGGAAAAACAGGTGTCCTTAATAGATATCAGGATGTATTTATTTCTGACTTTTTCGATCTGATTGAAGATAAGGAGATCTTACAAAGCATCGTTCATCCGGCTATCTTACGACTAAAACAGGTCGATACGGAAAAGGATACGGATTTCGTGAAAACACTTGAAGTGTTAATAAAGAACAACAGGAACATTAAAAAATCTGCGGAGTTACTGTTTATACACAGAAACACTATGCTGCACAGAATAGAACAAATTGAAGAACTGACTGATCTTGATCTGAAAGATGACAACACAGCGTTATACTTGCAGATATCATTGGCGCTTCTGGATCGATCTTAAAACCGGCATGTGTTTATGCATATTTCACAAAACCCGTTCAGTAATTCTGAACGGGTTTTGTTGAAAAAGCAGAAAAATATGTTGAAATTGTGGTGCAAATTTGTAAAATACGCAATATATAGTGTATTATATAGCATGAAAAAATATTACGTGACTGTAAGAAGGCCGGAAATATTCTATAGAAAGGCAAATCAAAGTTATGAAAAACGTATTTATTG
>CACZNZ010000468.1 GCA_902782625.1 uncultured Lachnospiraceae bacterium
AGATATGATCGAAGCCGCAAACGGACAGCCGGTCATGGTTGTGTATTGGTTTAAATCCGATTTAAAGAGGATTGAGGAGCGGTTACGGAAAAAAGGCATTTCTTATGAAAGGCTGGATGATAGTGACTCGATAGAGAGGTGGAACCGGGGAGAGATCCCGGTTTTTTTATTATCTCCTGCATCGGCGGCACATGGTCTGAACCTGCAGTCTGGGGGTTCTTGTATTATCTGGTTCGGGCTCACCTGGAGTCTGGAACTATATCAGCAGACCAATGGCCGTCTCTGGCGACAGGGACAAAAGGCAAAAACAGTGATCATAAACCATATCATCACAAAGAATACCATTGACGAACGGATCCTCGCTGTCCTGAAAAGAAAAGACATGACTCAGGAGGAACTGATCGATGCGGTGAAAGCGGAGGTGTGAGATGAAGAAGATGGTTGGAGAGAAGGAGGCGTATGAAAATCTGGCAAATGCCATTGTGCTGTCAGCAGTACGAGATTACAAAAATGCGTTGATCCGGCTGAGGAAACACCCCGATAGTAAAGCCTGTCAGGAGGATGTTAAAAGAGAGGAGCTGTTCTTTTATTCTCCATGGTATGAGATGCTGTCGAATCTTAATCCGGATTATCTCATCCGAAAGATAAAGGAGAAAGTCGAAGAAAAACACGGAAGTGAGTAAAAAAATGACAAATGATGACAATCCGAGGGTAGTTACTGTTTCATCACCAAAGGAGATGTCATGCATATCAGTTGGAAATATCTCGATAAGAGAAACGCTACGATCAAAGCGATTGAAGACTATGAAGTCATGAAATTCATTATCGATCACACAGAGGAAAATATTCGTCTGGAGGAGGATCGGATGAGTGACCTGTCCTCTCCAGGTCTGAACGGAATGCCTCATGTTAAAAATATACATGCCGAAGAAGATCGGATTGTAAAAGGGTTGGAGGAAATTGACCTGCTGAAAGAACGCTACCGTCAGGCTATGGAGTACATGGCATGGTTTCAGCCAGCTTGGGAGGAGTTGAATGATGATGAACGATTGGTGTTAGAGACTTTTTATCAGAATGGAAGTTTTTACGGTACTTACGCCCTGGAAGCAGTCATGGAGCGTTATAAAATTGCTAAAGACTCGGCTTACAAGAAAAAGAATCGTGCGCTGGATCATTTGATAACATTGCTGTATGGTAGAGGATGAATACTTGTATAACACAAATAAATTGTCCAATATCGCAGAAGATCTTTCTTGCAAAATGTGATATTGTAGTACTGTAGAAAAATACCCTGGAGGAGCTGATCTGTCGGGGGATCTACTTGAAAAAGAAAGATGATATGAGCATTCCTTCAAGTTTGATGGAAGTAATGTCCAATTCAAAGAATGTCTCTCGTGTGCCAACTTTGGCACACAAGGACAAAACAAATATAGGAAGTGAAGAGACCTGCAGGTAACACTGTGGGTCTTTTCTATTGGAGGTAGAAAATGAACTGTGCAGAAAGATGTAGATCAGAGATAATTAACCAGTTCATCGAAGAACTGGACGACCAGGTCGAGATGGCGGTGAAGACTGCGATCAAATCAGAGAATCCGGTGGATGGTTACAGAAACGCGATCGAGCGAATGGAAGAAGCCTTTGACGGTGTGGAATCATCATACATCGTTGGCAGCATTAAGGATATGCTGCTCCGAATCCTGAATGTCAGGGTTGGAGTGTTGATGAGAAAGGCAGAGGATAAGGACAAGGAAAAACTGGAAAAGAACAGGTCAGAAGCGTGTGATGGTTGTTGCGAATGCTGTGAAGGATTCTGCTGATGCCGTCCCGTCCAAACACACCCTGCAAGCATCCGGGCTGTCCGGAGTTGGTGCCGTACGGTACAAAGTATTGTGAGAAGCATAAAGTGATGCATCCGGAAGAGATAAGGTCAGCGGCAAAGAGAGGTTACAACAGTAGATGGCGGAAAGCCAGGAAACAGTATCTGGAAGCGCATCCGCTGTGTGTGATGTGTGAGGAGGAAGGGAAGTACGTTAAGGCTACTGTGGTTGACCACATCATTCCGCACCGTGGTGATCCGGAACTGTTTTGGGATCA
>CACZNZ010000469.1 GCA_902782625.1 uncultured Lachnospiraceae bacterium
GTGAACAGAAATGCATCCCGGAGCTGGAATGGCTTCGGGGAATTTTTTCGCTTTCATCGCTTTCATTGTTACTATTCACAGCTCCAAATAAGTGAATAGCCCTATGGCCAATTATACGGGAACTCCTTGATTTTACAAGGAGTTTCTTTTGTAGGCATATAAAATAGGTGCAATATAAATACATTTATTATACCTATTATGTTGACAATAGGGAGAATTAGTGATACAATAAATATACCTTACAAAGGCACGCCTGAAAGGAGAATGTTTATGGCGATTGTAAAAAGTAAAAACAAGCAGACCGGGATCACATATATATATGAATCGGAATCATACTGGGATCCGGAAAAAAAGCAGCCAAGGAATCACAGGAAATTAATTGGGAAGCTGGATGATGAAGGGAATATTGTTCCTACAGGAAGCAGGGGAAGAAAGCGGAAGGACGAATCTGCTCAGAACTATGAAAACGATGCGGAAGATATGCTGTCATACTACAGAAATATGAGCCGGGAACTGGAGACACGGAATGCGTTGCTGGAGGATGAGATCCGGAAACTGAAAAAAGAGAAGAAAGAACTGATATGCGATCTGGAGGATGTGCTCAGAAAACACCAGTGACCGATGCCCCTTGCTGTGACAAAACACAAGATTCGGGAGGCTTAATAAATGTTCGGGAGATATGGGAGCTATACAGACAGATTGGCTGCTGAGAACCGGGAGCTGAAACAAAAGATAGCTACATATGAGTCTGAGACAGCGATAGCAGAGATGAAAGCCTCTTGCGATAAACGAATCAGAGGAGCAGAGGAAAGGGAGAAACGCAATCATGACGGCTGGATGAAAGCGTTGGATGCCAACAAGGAATTGAAAGAAAAGAATGCTCAACTCTTGCATGAAAATGATATGTATCAATGCAGGAACAGAAGCCTTCAAATCAAAAACGAGCAATTGGAAAGAAGGGAAGAGCGCCAGCTTACCATAATCGAGAAGCTGGAAGAGGAAAGAGACAATCTGCAGGCAGAGAGCACCAAAAAGGATAAGCAGATCATAGCGCTTAAAGAGGAAATATGCCGAATGAAGGCAATCATAGATCATGACGGCACAACAAATGGAATTCCAACAAGCCAGACACCTCCGGGGAAGAAAAAAGTTATTCCAAACACAAGAGAAAAAACCGGGCGCAAAAGAGGCGGCCAGCCGGGGCATATGAAAAAAGCGTTGGGTGCATTTCAGGATGAGGAAGTAACAAAGATAGAAGAGCATGTGCCGGAAACATGTCCGGAATGTGGAGGAGAACTGGAAAGACTGGAAGATGCCATCATAAAGGATGAAGCAGATTATGAAGTCAGGATTATCAGGAAAAGGCATCGCTTTCCACAATGCAAATGCAAAAAATGCGGAACGATTACCCGCGCCAAAATACCAGAACGATTGAAAGAAAAGAATCAATACGGACCGGGAATACAATCCATTGCTCTTGCATTGGTTGATATTGGATTTGTTAGCGTAAATCGGGCGCAGGAAATAATTACCGGACTCCTGAATAATGGTTTAACACCAAGTGTGGGATTCATGGGGAAGGTGCAGAAAAAAGCCGCACGCCTGTTGAAAGAATTTTGTGAAGAAGTGAAAAAAACTTGCCTGTCTCAAAGAGTGCTGTATTGGGATGATACCGTGATCTTTATGAATACGGCAAGAGCATGTTTTCGGTTTTATGGAAACGAGAAGGTGGCATACTACAGGGCTCACACCTCAAAAGATGCCAAAGGCATTGAAGAAGATGGAATTCTTTCAGCACTGACAGAGAAGACATACCTGATGCATGACCATCTGAAATACAATTATCGAAAAGAATTCCTGTTTCAGAATATTGAATGCATACAGCACATGGAGCGGGAACTGGAGAAAGTATTTCGTGCCAGCAATCATCCGTGGGCACAGGAAATGAAAACACTGATTCAGGAGATGCTGCATAAACGAAAAGAGTATCTGAAAGACAAATCAGCAAGTTTCACATCAGAGGACACGAACCGTTTTGAAGAACGATTAGAAAATCTGTTGATCAAAGCACACCGGGAATACGAGTCAGAAAAGAGCCGATATTTTTCAGCGGATGAACTAAATACTATAAAAAAGCTTGAAGAATACCGGCAGAACTATTTCGCATGGGTATATGATTTCACTCTTCCTGCCACAAACAACATAAGTGAATCCGGTCTGCGTATGACAAAGACAAAGCAGAAGGTATCAGGACAGTTTCTGAAAGAAGAAACAGCATCTGAGTTCGCAGCGGTCAGGACATATACGGAAACTTGCAGAAAAAACGGTGTAAATGAGTATGAAGCATTGAGAAGATTAATGCAAGGAAACCCTTATACAATGAGAGAAATTTTGGCGGGAACAACCTGAAAAAACAAAGAAGGTAAACTGGGCGCAGTTTGACAATAGGCTGCGCCTTTAATAACGAATAAATCGACTGTGAATAGTAACGAACTGAAACGGCAACACGCGGGATGCTGAAAAAACGGAGCATCTGATATGAGATAATGATACAGGAAAACAGA
>CACZNZ010000470.1 GCA_902782625.1 uncultured Lachnospiraceae bacterium
AATATCCTCAGAGAAGAAGGGATTTATATGATTGGACTGCCGCCGCAGCTGCCGCAGGAGAAGATTGTCAGGATCCCTGTGCCTGATGAGTTTGGAGAGGTGGACTTTTATCTGCTGCCTTTCGTGAATCCGTCCATGATCGAAGCCATCACCGGAAGAGCTCCGGATGGCAGGCATTATTCCTATGATGAAGCACTGCATATGCTGTTTGCCAGGGAAGACATCGATACGTCAAAAAGAAATGTTCTGGTAAGTCACCAGTTCTATCTTCCTGCAGGCAAGAGTGCGGATCAGGTGACTCGTACGGAAGCCGAGATTACGACAGTAGGAAATGTTGATGTGGTAAAAGCAGATGTTTTAGAGCCGTTTGATTATGCAGCTCTCGGTCATATCCACATACCGATGACAGTGGGGGAGGAGAGATTTCGATATTGCGGAACGCCGCTTGCCTGTTCGGTGAAAGAGGCTGGCCAGCAAAAGGGGCTGATCGAGGTGGAACTTGGGAAAAAGGGGGAATTATCCACGAAGGTGCTTCCGTTTAAGCCTCTACGCGAGATCCGGAAAATATCGGGAAATCTTTCAGATGTTCTGGCCCAAGCCTGCGATGATTATGTGAGTGTAGAGCTGTATGGAGATGAGTTGACAGATGAGGACACTCCGGCAAGGATCCGTGCTGCATTTCCTTATCTGCTGGAGATTCAGAAAAGAGAGAAGACAAGCCTTTATGAGGATACTGTCGACAGCGACACGGAGGATCAGGATCTGTTCAGCCTGTGCCTTTCTTTCCTTGATTATCTTGGAGAGGGGAAAGAGGATGCCGAACTTCTTGCTGAAGTAATCAACAGCTTGCAGGGAGGAGAAGAATGAAACCGATTCAGATAACCATGGAGGGATTTGGCTCCTTTGGAGAAAAGACTGTGGTGGATTTTACGGTGCCCGAGCAAAATCTGTTTCTGATCACCGGAAAAACGGGTGCAGGGAAAACAACCATTTTTGATGCGATCGTCTATGCTCTGTACGGAGAAGTAGGATCTGAGACAAGCAAAAAGAATGATTTAGGGCTGCAGAGCGAGTATAGAAGAGGCACGACAAGACCCTTCGTGGAACTTACATTTTCAGAAAAAAACGGGGTCCAGGAAGAAGTCTACAGAGTCCGCAGAGAACTGAGATATGTAAGGCCCGGAAAAAGAGCGGGGGCAAAGGATAAGACAGAGAGTGAACGTGTGGTGCTTACGATGCCGGACGGGACCGTCTGGCCTTCCAAGGAAACCAATGACAAACTGGTCGAGATCGTCGGTTTAAATAAAAACCAGTTTATGCAGGTGGTGATGATTGCCCAGGGGGAGTTCAGAAAACTGCTTGAGGCATCATCCAATGAAAGAAAAGAGATTTTCCGAAAGATTTTCCATACGGAGATTTTTGAAGACATCCTGCGGGAATTCGACCGGAGGAGAAAACAGAAGCAAGAAGAGATCCGTCTGCTGCAGGCGGAAATTAAAAATGAGGTCTCCCAGATTCAGGTGCCCAAAGAAGATACTTCGTCCATAGATGAGGCAATCTATCAGATCATGACGGAGAAAGACTTTGATATCACAGATCTCGAAAAGCTTTTTTCGAAACTTAAAACATTGTGTGAAGATTTAGAAAACAGGCACACGTTGGCAGAAGAGAATCTTAAGGAGGCTGAGAAGACAAGGGATCTGGCAAGAGACCGACATACCCGGGCCGAGTCACTGATGCAGGCTTACGCGCAAAAAGACAAGGCAGAGGCAGAACTATCCGCATGTGAGCAAAAAGACGAGGAGATCAGAGAAAAAAAGCTGCTGATGGCCAGGATTCGGAAGGCCTATGAAGTACGCAGTGAATATATGAATGTTGCCGAGATAGAAGCTTCCGTAAAGAAAAAGGAAGAAGATCTTCTTAAAAAAGAAGAAGAACTCCCAAAGATTTCGGAGCAGGCCGAGAATGCTGCCGCGGAAGCGGAGACGGTAAGGAAGAAGGCCAAGAAGAAGGAAGAGGCATATGCAAGGATTTCAGAGCGTGTGGCAAATGCGCTTGAAACCTTTGCCATGATAAAAGAAATCACCAAAGAGCTTAAGAGAGATGACAAGACACTCCGTCAGGCTAAAAAGACCCGTGACAAGGCTGAAAAAGCCATGCAGGCTCTGGTGGAACAGGAACAAGACTGGAGAGAACAGGATAAGAAGCTGTCCGGTGCTGATGCGGATCTGAAGATATGGGAAGTTCAGCATGAACAGCTGCGTAAGATTGGGGAAGCCATCGAAGCAGCGAAGGAAAAACAGCAGGAGGTGAAACAGCAAGAAAAAATAGCCGGTAAGGC
>CACZNZ010000471.1 GCA_902782625.1 uncultured Lachnospiraceae bacterium
GATGGGCGATCATGATGACGGTACGGTCTTTCGTCAGAACGGTAAAAGCCTTTTGAATCAGAGCTTCGTTCTCCGGATCCGCAAATGCCGTGGCTTCATCCAAAACAACGATTGGAGCGTTTTTGAGGATAGCCCTTGCCAAAGCCACACGCTGCTGTTCTCCGCCGGAAAGATAGGTCCCTTTCGTCCCGATGACTGTATCTATCCCATCCGGAAGCTTTTCGAGAATGTCATCGCACTGAGCCGCGGAGAGTGCGGATTTCACCTGATCCCGTGTAGCCTCAGGTCTGGCAGCCCGTACATTTTCCAGGATACTCGCCTTGAACAGATGATCATTCTGGAAGACAAAGGCCACCTGATCCATCAAGATATGAGGATCGGTTTCACGTACATTCACGCCGCCGACTTCCACCGATCCGGAGCTGACATCCCAGAACCGTGGAATCAGACTGGCTGCTGTAGTCTTGCCACCTCCCGACGGTCCGACAAGAGCCACTGTCTGCCCCGGTTCCACAAGGAAGGAAACGTGATCCAGTGCCGGAATCTCCGATCCTTCATAAGTAAAGCACACGTCTTTAAACTCCACACTGTTGTCTTTCGGAACCTGCGGATGATCTGTGGTTTTGAGCACCGGTGCACTCATTACCTGATCGATGCGCCTCAGCGCTGTGCTTGCCAGCATCGTGCCACTCGCCGCAAACATGACTCTGGCGAGTGCTGTGGAAACAATCGCTGAAAATACTGCATAAAATGCAAAGTCTGTGACAAAGCCTGCGAAATTGCCTGCTTTCAGAGCCCCTGGTGCCAAAACACAAACCACAGGAACAAGGAAGACAAATGCACCCTCTGTGAAGGTCAGATTGACAGACTGAGGCAACTGACAGACATCCCCCTGATAATGCTCTGCCTTTGCACTGTAGTCTTCAATGGCCTGTTTAAAGGCCCGGAAGGAATATACTGTCTGCTGAAACACCTTAACCACCGGGATCCCGCGCACATATTCGGTCCCGGCTTTGCTCATCACATCCTGCGCTGCCTGATATTCTGCCATCAGTCTGGCATTCTTGCCTCCCATCATGGTAAACATAGAGGCGATTGAGACGACTGCGGCCAGAAGACAGGCCGTTCCCATTCGCCAGTCAAAAACGAACATCAGAACAATCATGGAAATCAACATGGCTGCACTTCCTACGATATCCGCCAGGTTGTGAGCAAGGAGCGTTTCTGTCTCAGAAGCTGCCCCATCCAAACGGTTACGGATCAGACCGGAAGCATTGGCATCAAAGAAACCGAGAGGTGTTTTCATCAGATGTTCCATACCTCGTTTACGGATATTTGAAGCTGTGCGGAAAGCAGCCAGATGTGTACACATTAAAGCCGCGAAATAGACTGCTATCCCCGCTACAGCAAAACCGAAAGCCATCCATCCGTAACGGGCAATGCCGGTGGCCTGTGTCCAGTTTGGTGCCGCAGCAATCAGATCCCGTGCCACCAGCCAGATGCAGATGTAGGGAGCCATTCCAAGAACCATGGCTGCCGCAGAAAGCCCAAGGCCCAGGAAAGTCAGCCCCTTGTAGTTTCCTGCATAGTTTAGCAGAACAGCCACATCACTTTGTTTCTTTTTCTTCATAAGGTTACCTCCTCAACCAACTTCATAAAACAGTACAAAATGTATCCTCCTTAATGATTGAACTTCACTCAATTTTGATTAGCTGCAGCTAACTCAAGTCCAAAAAATATAGCTTTATCCCAAAGCAACGTCCAGTGCCATCATCAGGCTGAAACCGACAGCAAAAAATACAACACCGATATTGGAATGCTCCCCGGAAGACATCTCCGGGATCAGTTCCTCCACGACCACATATAACATAGCTCCCGCTGCAAATGAAAGGAAATAGGGCATCGCAGGAACCACAAGACTCGCAATCAATATAGTCAATCCTCCAAACACCGGCTCTACTGCACCGGACAAAACACCCAGCCAGAAGGACTTGGGCTTACTCTTTCCTTCCGCGAAGAGGGGCATGGATATGATCGCACCCTCGGGAAAATTCTGGATTGCTATTCCGATTGCAAGAGCCAGTGCAGCCCCGGCTGTAATATTGGCGGAACCTGCAGCCAGCCCTGCATAGACCACACCGACTGCCATTCCCTCCGCGATATTGTGGAGAGTCACCGCCAACACCATCATGATCGTCCGGTTAAGTTTCGCTTTCGGTCCTTCTAACTGATCCGCACAATCAATGTTCCTGTGCAAATGCGGAATGAGATGATCCAGCAGAAGGAGAAAAAGAATCCCCAGCCAAAAGCCGATAAAGGCCGGGAGAAATGCCCATTTCCCTTTATCTTCCGATTGTTCAATGGCAGGGATAATCCATATGGACGCTGCTACCATCACACCTGACGCAAACCCGGTTAAAGCCCGCTGTACTCCGGACTTGATATCCTTTTTCAGAAAGAACACACAGGCCGCTCCTGCTGTTGTGCCAATCAAGGGGATGAGAAGTCCCCAAATAACCGTTTTTATATCACATTTGTAAAACGTAGTATACAACCCCCATATCTTCATCGGCAGTATCCATCCTCTTACAAGTATCACGTATTTTAAGTTAGCATATGCTAACCATCTTATAATTATAGCTTTTATACACAGAAAAATCAAGAGAATTTCAAATAAAACTGTTCCGGCTAAAACTAAAAAAAAGCGGGATTGTACAGAACAATGTACAATCCCGTTACAAACCTGTCGTCCTCTTTCTCAGAGGATTAGTGGTTTAAAAGTCCTTCTAATGTTTCAAATAAAATGTCCGGGTCCACCGGTTTGCTCAGATGCGCATTCAGACCTGCCTGCATACTGTGCTGAACATCCTCATCAAAAGCATTTGCCGTTAATGCAATGATAGGAATATTCTTTGCATCGGTGCGGTTCATCGCCCGTATTCTCCGGGTTGCCTCCAGTCCATCCATTTCAGGCATCCGCATATCCATCAGAATCGCATCATAATAGCCCTCTTCGTGTTCCTCAAACA
>CACZNZ010000472.1 GCA_902782625.1 uncultured Lachnospiraceae bacterium
CAAATCCATGAAGGGTGTTGTGAAAAAGATTACGGTAAAAGGAGCTAAGAATAGTCTGAAAGCCGGAAAGACCATGAAGCTTAAAGCTGTTGTAAAAGCAACAAAGGGTGCGAACAGAAAGCTGAAATGGACATCATCGAACACAAAATACGCGACAGTGACAAAGACCGGTAAAGTCAAAGCACTTCAAGCCGGCAAAGGAAAAACTGTTAAGATCAAGGTAATGGCAACAGACGGAAGCAATAAGAAAGTGATCAAGAAGATCAGAATCAAATAATTGGGATGCATAGATCTTTTCGGGATTCTTGCATGATAAAGAATCCCGAAAAGATTCAATACAGGAGGAAAGCAATGATAAAAAATGGTATAAAAAGACTTATTACCACTTCTTTTGCTCTCATTCTTGCCACAGGGATGGTTGCCCAAAATAGTGCATTCAGTTCTCTGATTGCACCAGAAGTGAATGCGGCCGAGAAATCCGACTTCGGGAATATAGAGTATTACACAGATGAGAATGATAATGATATCAGAACGGGTTTTAAGTCGATTGAATATAAGGGAAAGACATATTTCGACATCGCTGATAATGAACAAAAAACAGTAAAAGATGATAATGGAAAAGAGTATAAAGTTCCGATTACGATCGATCATGCGCAGCTGGAAAAACTGATATACAAAAAAGATGAAAACAATGACCTGAAAAAAGAGATTCAAAGAAAATGGGCTAAAATCGCTGTCGGCATGATGCAGGATCTCAATACGGACTACACTTGTAATGGTAAAGATTTTGTAGATAATTTCGTCAATGGCGATTCCAGTGATGATGATGATGAAATCGATCTTGCAAGAGCATTGGGAGAAGTAAATAATGAAACTGTAAATCAAGGACATACTCGTGATGACTGTATAAGAGGCACAGGATTATTTGAGATTAATTCCCTGAATGATGCTAGAAAAAGAATGGGTCAGGAGATTTATCATATTAATGATGAAAAAATCTCTTACGGGGAATTTATGAAAGAAGGACCTGGGAAGGAAAAAGACAGTGCTCTGCCTGATCTTAAAAAGGATGATTCTACTTTAGGGTTTGCCACTATCGTTACTTCCCTGAATCAGAGAGGCGGGACATATGGATATGACTATGCAAGCTTTGGTATAGCATTTTATGATTTTGATATTGCGCCATTCTGTGATTCAGAAGAACTCGAACATATCACTTCCTTTGAGTCTGTAAAAAATGAAGACAGTCTCATAGAAGCTGCAACGAGTAACCATGCTCCGGCTTTTAACTATGAGTCAAGCACAGGTGTGGAAGACCAATCAGATGGAGTACATGTATATTATGAAAATGACAGTGCTGATGCTACATCCAAAGGATTAACACAAGGTACCAGCACTTCAAAGAGTTGGTCTAATTCTTTTGAAGAATCAAGTTCATTTGCAGTGAATGAAAAATTTGGTATTTCATTAGGCGGAAAAGGAAAACCTGGTGGTTGGTTTTTGAAGCTGGATAAAGAAATCAGTTTCAATTTTAGTTCTTCCCAGACTTTTTCTCATTCAGAATCCAGCACGGTTTCTAATTCTACTTCAACGGATCTTACTGGAAGTGTTAATGTAACGGTTCCTGCACATACTGCAGTGGAACAGAAAGCGTTCAGAGACAATAAAAAACTTAGTTATACATATAAATGTCCTGTAGCGCTAACCTATAAGGTTGTCATTTTTGGTATGAATGGCTACTTCTATTCCGATGGTGCAGCTACCAACTATATGAATACAGCCGGATATCATCATGCATGTTTTAGCATGAAGGTTGGAGAGGGAAATGAAACTTATGGAAAAACAGCGGAAGATAATCTGTATTACAGATTAAATCATGAAACCTATGACAGTTCTGATGACCAATTTGCCGGTACAACAAGTTGTTGGACTGACAGAGATACCAATGAAAAGAAATCTATCAACTGGACTAAGGTAAAAACAAAGGTTCCTGAAATAAATAATTATGCGAAGTCTGTACCGATGTGTGGAATGGGTGGAACTATCGAGTTTAACACCAATGTGCTCAACTATGTCATCGGAGATTTCAGTCCTCTGTACGATCTTGACGAGGTAAAATTGGCTGATGTTAATTATTCGCAGCAGGAAATGAGTACTGATACGGAATTGCCACTGTATAATCTTGGAGTAAACGGATTTGATGATGGCAATGTTCCTTACTATGGGTTTAATGCCAATGATGGTCACTGGGTACTCTGCAAAGCAGATGGAACCAGAATGACTCCGCAAGAAATCGAAGGAGTTAAATCAATTGCTGAAATCAGACTGTCACCTAATGGATATCAATATCTGAAAGGTATTGGCGAGGGAACTGTCTATCTCAAATGGGTATTAAAGGATGGTAAATCTTTATCAAGTATAAAAGGTGTAGGTCCGGTTACTTCCGAGAATTTTGATACAAGAATTCCATGCGGACAGAACGGGAAAAATAAGACTTTTATTACAGTGCAGGTAAATGAATCACCGAGTTATACAGTTAAATCTATGGAGATAAACCGGAAAGAAGAAATAGATAAGAATTCCACCGGTTTTCTTAATGGTTTCCTTGATGTGGTGACAACAGATACACAAGGCATAAGGAGAAATGCGCCATTCTATTGGGATGCTTCCTGGGATAGTGATTATAGTGTTACGTCTGATGGTAAAGTGACGATCACAAAACCGACGGATGAGCTTGAAGTATTTGCCAATTCAAGGTTTGATGATAATGTTTATAAAAAGATGGTTCTGAAAGCAGCCAGAGTTAAGCTCTCTGAGGGAGCCAGCTTCCTTGATCGCGACGGGAATAAGACTACGAATGATATCTACATTGTGGGTGACGGTGTTCGTGTGAAGTCCGACAAGGACGATTTCGTTGCATTCAAACTGGAATATCCTAATGGTGACGAGGAGATGATCTATGATAAAGAAGCATTCTTCGTTATGCCGGATATCGATGCAGATCAGACTCTGAAAGTGACAGAGATTACAGCAGATATGATCAGAAACTGGACCTTTGCTCTTCCGGAAAATGAAGCTGAAAATATGTGGATCGGAGAAGGACAGCCATCTGTTACAGCTGATCTGAAGAACTGGATCGGTCAGGGAGATTACACTGATGAGGAATGGGAGCACTTCGATCCTGCACGTATAGTATTTACTGTAGCAGATGCAGAAGGCAATCCTACGGATGATGCTTCTGTTGATGAAGGAACATTAACAGTTAGTGCACCGGGAACATATCAATTAACGGCAAGCAAAGACAGCACGGTTTCTACACTTGAACTTACAGTGCGTGAAGTGAAGAAAGATGACCAGCCGGTAGATCCTGTGGATCCGGTACTTGACCTGTCGACCATTACAGATGTTGATCTTAATGAGGAAGGCAAAGTTGAAATTACCTTCGAAGGACCTGAGGACAGAGAAGGCTCCATCATTCAGCTGTCAACAAATGAGCAGTTTATACCTGAAGAAGAAGATGTTGAAGGCAATGTTACATTGCAGGGCGAGATCCGGGAACAGAAAGTCGAAGGACAGGGAACAAAGGCTGTAATCGAAGACCTTGATGATAACACGCAATGGTTCGTAAGAGTCTTTGCTTATGGAAAGAAAGAGGGAAAAGATGTTTACGGTGAGCCGTCTACGCCTCTTAATATCCAGGGTACCCTGCAGGATAAGGCTATTGAAGATGTTAAAAAAGCTATAAATGATATTCCTGCAGAACTTGATGATTCAGAAGCAACGAAAACTCTTGTCGATGATGCCAAAGAAGCATTTGATGCACTTCCTGAGGAAGCACAGAAAAAGCTTAGTGAGGATCAAACAGTATCAACAAAACTTGACGCTGCAACAAAAGCAATGGATGCCATTGCATCTATAAAAGCACTTCCGGATCCAGCTGCTGAATCTGACACCGATGCAGTACAGAAAGCAAGAGCTGCTTACGATGCTTATGAAACTATGAGTGAAGAAGCAAAGGCAGCAGCTTCTATCAAGCAAGATCTGCTTGATACATTGAAGGCAAATCTGCAGAAAGCCGAAGAAGAGTATGCTCAGAGCGTAGCAGATAAGGCAAAAGAGCTTATCAGCAAGCTTTCTGATCCGGCAGAATTAAAAGACAAAGAAGCGGTTGAAGCTGCCAAAGCAGCATTTGCGAAATATGAAGCTTTGTCCGAAGAACTGAAGAAGGGTGTAAAAGATTTCTCGGCAGATGAACTGAAGGCAAAACTTACCAAGGCTGATGGACAGGTAAAAGCTGCTGAAGAAGCAGCGAAAAAAGCAGCTGACGGTGGTAAGAAAGATACACCTCCAGCAGCTGCACCGGTTGTAAAGGTTGCTTCTATCAGATTAATCGGATTGTCCAGGAAGATTGCGGCAGGCAAGAAGCTGAAACTGACAGCAACAGTTCTCCCGGCTAATGCAGCCAACAAGAAACTGAAATGGACATCTTCGAATAAGAAGCTTGCTACAGTAACCCAGACAGGTACTGTGAAACTTAAGAAGAAAGCAGCCGGAAAGACTGTGAAGATCATTGCATCTGCAACAGATGGATCCGGTAAGAAAGCTGTCTGGAAGATCAAAGGTATGAAAGGTATTGTGAAGAAGATTACGGTAAAAGGTGCCAAGAAGACACTGAAAGCCGGAAAGACCATGAAACTTAAGGCGGTTGTAAAGGCTACCAAGGGTGCGAATAAGAAATTGAAATGGACTTCTTCCAATACAGAATATGCAACTGTAACTTCCACCGGTAAGGTAAAAGCACTGAATGCCGGTATAGGTAAGACGGTAACGATTAAAGTCATGGCAACTGACGGTAGTGGACGGAAGGTTAGTAAAAAGATTAAGATCACGAAATAATCCGATTAAGATGATTAAATTTGTGGTACGGGATCTCTTCTGAAATAACGCAGGGAATCTGTACATATAAGATTTCCTGCGTTTTTCCTACTTGGATACAAGAGACTGTAGTCATGACACACAGGGGGAAAGAGATGTTAAAAAAAGGTTTAAACCGAGTCAGTGCATTGTTGCTCGTACTCCTGATGACTTCATCGATGCTTCTGCCCGGGTTTGCTCTGCCGGTTGAAGCAGAAGAGAATCAACCGAACTATCTGGAAGATAATGAAACGGTGACATATTATCGGGATAACGATGGTGCTGCGATCGGATATAAAACGATTACACTTAATGATGTGATCTATTACGATGTAGCTGACTATATTAACGGTCAGGATTGTCAGTATCCGGAGATAACGGAAGATGTTATCCTTAATGCACTTGTTAAGGATAATACGGATCTGAAAAAGAATCTGCTCAAAAAATACGGAATCATTGCTAAAGGAATGATTGAAGATCTGGGCAATACTTACAGCTGCAATAATATGCCTGGTGGAGGATTCTGGAAAGATTTTGCATCTGGGAATTCAGATGATGATGAGTATAAGATAGACGATATTGCAAAAGTATTTGCAAGCCCTATTGCAAATGTAGGTTTACAGAACAATAAACATCAGGGAAGCAGAGGCGATGATTATGCGACATCTACGCCACTGTTCACAATTAATTCCCTGAATGATCTAAGAGAGCGGATGGCGAAAGAAATCGCGGATGCAAATGAAAATGATATTAAAAAATCAGTTTTTCTGGATGTAGGACCGGATATCCAGGATACTGTAGATGGCGGTCCCACTGGACAAGAAGGAGCCGAGGGTGACCAGGCACCCGTGTTTGCCAATGGGAAAGCGCTTCCTGATATGAAGAGCACTCAAAAGACACTCGGATACGGGAAGATTGTTACGTCTTTAAATGAACGAGGTGGTACATCAAGATTTGATTATGCAAGCTTTGGAATTGCTTTTTATGATTTTGATCTGATGCCACTGGCTTCTGAAGATTTCCGCTTTATCACAGACTTTGAACAGTATAAAAAGGTACAGAGTCCCGAAGAATGTTATAATCTGTTAAGTTCAAAAAATAATTTTATAGTAACGGGAAAAATACCGGATTCCGAAAAAGAGCCGATTATCGTGGATAATCAAACGAATCAGACGGTTAAGGAAAAAGTGTCCTATAAAGTTAAATCCACGAAATCTCAAAAAACAAAGGCAAAAGAAAAAAGTAAATACAAATTTGGACTTGATATAGAAGCAAATTTTGGCTGGAGATGGTCCAAAGGATCTTGGGATTGGTGGCATGAGTGGACAAAAAATCCTGCAAGTAAACAATCTTTGGCAGATTATGAGGAATTTGTTAGTGATGGTGGAGGAAGAGTAACTCAGGACGCTTCTTTAGAATTTTCTTTTAAAAAAAGCTGGACTCATTCTGAAACTACAAGTACAGCATTAAAGCAGACGTCTACACACAAAGGTAATCTGAGTGTTGCCATGCCTCCTCATACCGCTATTGTGACAAATTTCAGTTCCTCGACAGATGGCTTCAACTTTGAATATCATTGTCCTGTAGCCCTTACTTATAAAGTGGTAGTATTTGGTATGAGTGGCGATATGTACTCGGATGGAGAAGCTGTAAATACTTTGAGTACTGCAGGGTATACACAAAGCTGTTTTTCTGCCTTTCTTGGTTCGAACAATTCCTTATATGGACAAACAGCAGAATCCAATCTCCGTGACAGATTAAGCTGGGATGGAGTGATGGATCAGGCCTCTTATGATGGAATCCGAGCGAAAACAAACTGCTGGACGAATGATGATGAACCTGAGAAAAACTGGATCAATTGGGTAAATGTAAAGAATAAGATTGGCAGTGAGATTGACCTGGATGAAAGTGCCAAATATGTTCCAATGTCAGCGATTGGGGCTGCATCATTGGAATATAAGAATCAGTCAGAGTATATGGAATTGGCTTCTGTTCAACCATTATATGAACTGAGTAGAGTGAATCTGATTAACCCAAGTGATGAAGAAAAAACAGTCAATGTGAATGAAAAACTGCGGCTGTCTTCAATACGGGTACATGGCTTTGATAAAGAAGGAACTACTTATTATGGATTCTCAGCAGACAAAGGCTGCTGGGCATTATGTAATGATCAATTCCAGACGATCGAGTCTTCACCTTATGTAGATATCAATACTACCGAAAATGGTTATCAAATCCTCACAGGAAAGGCCCAGGGAGATGTATATCTGCGTTGGGTACCTAAAGATGGAGTGGAATTCACGAGTGCAG
>CACZNZ010000473.1 GCA_902782625.1 uncultured Lachnospiraceae bacterium
TCAATCCGAAATGATGGTCAAGTTCATGATCATGATTCGGTGACAGGTTATTGTTTGAATCAAAATCATGATACGGGAAGAAACCTATTGGCTTTGATGTAATACCATTTCCTGTTTTCTGACTATATGTATGCTCATATAGTTTAAATTGGCCATTTTCAAGATACGCATAATTGCTGTTACTATTAAAATAATAATAACCATCGTCGTCCTGTTGGAAAAGCCCCGGCACATTATATGTTGGACTCACATCACTATGTCCCGACGAAAACAGATACTTGAGGCTTGTATTTCCATTACCATTAAGTAGTGGATATTTCTTTCCGTCAGTTCCCGTTGTCAATGTGCTCTGTACAATATGCGCCGTGACATGTGTTGCATCATAGTTATTTATGCTGTTGCTGCCATTAGAGGCGCCCCATCCCAAAAATTTGAGGGCAGAGCCATTATTGACTCCATCGTTTGCATATGGCCCTTGTTGATAATAGGTGCTCGTACCCCAATCATTAGGATTATCACTATTGTATGTCGTCCACTGACCATTATTAGAATCAATGTAAGAAGCAACATTTCTTCGTACATCTAAAGAACCATCTGCATCGTAATTGAACATATTCACAGTCAATCCATGGACCGTATTCTCAAACGGTATAACCGGAGGTTTATCAGATGCAGGATTATTTGTTACCGTGACCTTTATGGTTTTACCGTTTTCTCTTTCCAGATTAAAAGTTCCGGTTCTACCATTTGTGGTCAACGTATAACTATCATAAGTCTGATCCAGCTGACCGTCATGATAGTTATAATTCGGCGTCACATTCATGATGCCGTTGGTGTTGATAGTTTGCTGCCCATTTACGGTAGTGGTTTTCCATCTTACCGTCTGTCCATTGACAGTCTCTTTCTGATCCCATATCCATTCGGAATAAGGCCGCAAAGTAATAGAGTCTCCCTGATTAATGGTGATCTCTTCTAAATCCTCATCCAGATATAACAGCCAGTTCGAGAAGGACTCGGTACTGAATTTACCGATTACCTTTTCTTTATCTGTTTTTTCGCGCACGTCAACCACATCCAGACTACCGTCTTCCACGTCATGTATTACTTTCAATGTCTGTGTGATTTCCTGTTCATCAGATTTCACAGGCTCTTCATTAACAAGAATCGGAGATCTTTCATCACTGTAAAGACCCGTGACACTTTCTTTTGCTAATTTTATTTCCACCTGTACAGAGCTGCCCTTTGCCGGTTCTATTTCATGATCCCCGTCATAAATCGCTATATCCAACAAAACCGGATTTGCAGGAATTGTCCTTTTTAATTTTTCAGACAGGTCTTCTCCAGCTTTTGCCTGAAGACTCTGGTATGCTTCATCATCTGGTAAAATTTCTTTGACCTTCAATTCAGCCGTATCCGGAATCTTCGCATCCTCGTCGAAGGAAACGTTAACTTTATATTTCTTTCCCGTATATGAAATGACTCCATCTGTTGATGCGGAGTCCTCATCGTCAGAAAACTCTTCCCCGGTATTTGTCATTTCTGTCTCAGATGTTTCATCCGGCTGCGTCGATGTTTCTTCCTGATTCTGCGACTTTGGTTCAGTTGACTTTAAATCTTTCGTTGTGTCTTCGGAATTCGTTTCTACCTGTTCCGAATCTTCCTGCAGTACATTCTCCGCCTGTGGCACATCGATGCCGCCCTGCTGTGCGGCCTCATCCTGATCCAGCGTCAGCGCCGGTAATATTAACAGATAAGTCGCCACAAAAACAACAAGGCAAGAAAGGACTGTAATATATGCCTTCCTCGCCCTCATAAATTTATATGTTTTTCTCAGTGCGTTTCTAACGCTGGTGCCCTGCTCTGTAGTCATTTGCCTCATGTTTATCCCCAGATGTCATTTCATCTTGATGCCTGATTATAAATTGCCATTTACTATTTTAGTACCAGCTACCATGTTTTGCAAGTACTCGTGAAAAAACGTTCATGTTTTGTACAATCTGCTCACCAGCCTTGCCGAAAAAA
>CACZNZ010000474.1 GCA_902782625.1 uncultured Lachnospiraceae bacterium
ACGTTGTAATCGGTCATTCCGAGAGAAGAGAATATTTTGCAGAGACTGATGCTACAGTGAACAAGAAAGTGCTCAAGGCATTAGAGCATGACCTGGTTCCGATCATGTGCTGCGGTGAGACTCTTGATCAGAGAGAGCAGGGCGTTACCATCGAGTTCGTTCGTCAGCAGGTTAAGATCGGCTTACTGAATGTATCTGCAGAGGATGCAAAGAAAGTTGTTATCGCTTATGAACCAATATGGGCAATCGGAACAGGAAAGACAGCTACCACAGAGCAGGCTCAGGAAGTATGCAAGGCTATCCGTGAAGTAATCGCTGAGATTTATGATCAGGCTACTGCTGATGCAATCCGTATCCAGTACGGTGGATCCGTGAATGCCAAGACAGCTCCGGATCTCTTTGCACAGCCGGATATCGATGGCGGACTTGTTGGCGGAGCTTCTCTGAAACCTGATTTCGGAGCAATCGTTAATTACAAATAGTCTGTACAAAGAATGCATTTATTAGAAAACAGTGCCGATAATCGGCACTGTTTTTTGTTTGAAATATTGGAAATATAATAATTATGTGATATTATAATGTATTAGAAGCCAGTTGTTACTTCAGGAGGATAACATGATGAAAAAACAGAAAGCAATTCTAAATCTGAATAGAACACACTTTCTTCAGGGCGTAGTGATTGCCTGTCTTTTTATCGTGTGTGTAACAACGAGTCTGTTGGTTCTTCCTGCGATAACGCTCACCAAAAAGGAAAGGGTGCTGGACTGTCAATACAAAGGGCATGTCCATGAAGAAAAGTGTTATCAGGAGACAACGAATGATTCAGGGGAAAAAATCAGAACCCTGGTCTGTGGATATGCCGACTTTGTGATACATACCCATGATGATAACTGCTATAACGAAAAAGGAGAGCTCATCTGTGCACTTCCGGAGGTTCCGGAACATATTCATGATGCATCCTGTTATGACGAGGAAGGAAAACTGATCTGCACAGTTCCGGAGCTGCATACACACTCGGAAACCTGCTATGATGAAAATCATATGCTGGTCTGCGGAAAGCTTCAGCTTGAGAGTCATCAGCATGACAAAAAGTGCTTTTTCGAAATCGAGACCACGGAAATGTCTGAGGAAGAAACGACATCGACGGTTATGTCTATGGAAGATATTACGGCAGATGCGGCAGCAACCGAATCTTCAGAGAAACACGAGACGCCAGAGATGTCCACGGAAGATGAGAAGGTTATTCTCCCCGAGAAACCGTCTGAACAAGAGCAGAAATCATCTGAGCAGGAACAGAGCACGTCTGGGCAAGAACAGAAAATGCCTGAGCAAGAACAGAAAATGTCTGAGCAGGAGCAGGTATTTACCATCAATACGAAGCATGTCCATGTCACGGCAACGGCAAAGGCAGGGACATTTCCTGTTGATACGACGATGGAAGTCCAGGAGGTCAGTGACAGGAAGACTCTGTCTACGATCAAAGATGCGGTAGATGGCGATATAGAGTATGTTTATGCTGTGGATATCACATTTTATGATAAAGAGCATCATGAATTAGAGCCTGCACAGCCGGTCAGGGTATCTATGACATCTGATGTGGAGGCCAAGAATGTGGATCCGATGGTTGTCCATGTTGACAAGAAAGGCGATGCGGATATCGTAGATCAGGTGGCTTCTTCTGATACTGCCGTTCTTTTTGACGCGGATGCTTTCTCTATCTATGCCATGGTTGGGACGACCTTGGAGAAAACAGTACTGGCCAGTAATGGAAAGAACTATAAGATAACCGTAACTTACGGAAAGAATGCCGGCATTCCCGAGAACGCTGATCTGGCTGTGGAGGAGATTACGGATACTTCTTCTGTTTATGAACAATATGTTTTAAAGACGATGTTTGCACTCGGTCAGGAAGACAGGTCTGCAGACTATGTCCGCCTTTTTGATATCAAGATTGTGGACAAGGATAATCCGGATAAAAAGTATCAGCCGGAAGGAAGTGTGGATGTCCGAATAGAGCTGGCGGATCGTCAGACGGAAAAACTGAATGTTGTGCACTTTGCTGACGGGAGTACCCATGGAGATCCCGTGGACAACAGCACGGTAAAAGGCAGGGATGGCTCCGTCGTAGCGTTTGCAGCAGATGGATTCAGCGTCTATTCGATTGTAGATCTGGAGGTAACGCCTGTTGAGATAGACTGGACGAAGGCATCCTCGATAGAGGATATTATCCAGGGAGGGAGCCAGGGATTTTATATCAGCCATAGACTCGGCTATTACCTCACAAACGAAATCACAAACATTAATGATACTTCCCGAACCGGTATTATCAAAACCAATAAGTCGGATTCTCCGGAAGA
>CACZNZ010000475.1 GCA_902782625.1 uncultured Lachnospiraceae bacterium
ACAAGGCCAACGCTGAGTCCGAAGATATTCTCGCAGGGGCAAATGCACAGGCTCAGGACACGATTGCAGAGGCAGCAGGACAGAGAGATTCGCTGCTTGAAGAGATCAAACAGCTTTCCGCAGATAAAGATGCGAAGATTGCAGAAGAAAAAGAAGCTTACGATCAGCTTGTGGCAAAGAAGAACTCCGTTATCGAGGAGATCAAGAATATCGTAGAGCAGACAGGCAGATTTGTTCAGCGGTTTGAAAGATAATTGCTCCTTTAATATCAATGAGACGATTCCGGGAAGGAGATACGGATGAGTAAGATAGATGAGTTAAAAGAATTTGGCGTGAACACAGAAGAAGGTCTTGGAAGGTGCTTTGGCAATGAAGACTTTTATCTTCGCCTGGTGCGTATGATTCCGAATGATGCAAATTTTGAAGCTTTAAAAGAAAAGGTTGCGGCCGGAGATTTAACCGGAGGCTTCGAAGCGGCACATGCCCTCAAAGGGGCAGTGGGCAACCTGTCCATCACACCGATTTTTGAGCCTGTATCGGAGCTGACAGAGATGCTTCGTGCCAGGACAGGAGATGACTATACCAAACTGGTAAATGAAGTGCTCCGCCAGAGAGACATCCTGAAGGAGATATTGGAACGTGGCGAATAAGCATAGAAAAAAGAAAATTGGATCAAAAAAAGGATCCGCAGCTAAGCAGCAGAGCAAGCCGAAAAAAACAGAGATGCCCAGTCTCAAAGAACTCGAAGCTGACCTTGCGCTTGAACTTCGGAAAGAAAGAGCAATCCGTATCCTGAAGAACACAGCGATGACCATAGCTACCGTTGCGGCCGTCGCGATCCTGGTCGCGACATTGTGGATGCCGGTTCTTCGGATTTACGGATCTTCCATGACCCCCACACTGCATGAAGGCAACATCGTTGTTACCGTGAAGTCTTCTAAGATGAAACAGGGGGATGTCATCGCATTTTATTATAACAACACAGTACTGGTAAAACGACTGATCGGGGTGCCGGGAGACTGGATCGACATCGACAAAGAAGGCAATGTCTTTGTCAATGGTGAGATGCTTGATGAACCATATATTGATGAAAAGGCATTTGGTGAGTGTAACATTGAACTACCGACCCAGGTACCGGAGAATCACGTCTTTGTACTGGGAGATCATCGAAGCGTATCCATCGACTCGAGAAATACCTCCATCGGGTTTGTGCCGGATGAGCAGGTGGTCGGACATATCGCATTTCGGATCTGGCCGCTGACAGAATGGAAGAAAGTAAAGTAAAGGAGAAAGAATCATGGCATTAGGTTTCGGGAAAAAGAATTCTCCAGATGATGATATTAAGAAATTATCCCGTGCGGAACTTCTGGAAATGCTGATCGATCAGACACGAGAGGCAGACAGGCTTCGCAACCGGAATAAACGATTATCTAAAGAACTCCAGGAGTGCAAAGACAATCTGGAAAGAGCGGCATCGCTTGAGATTATCATGCGCCGTCTGGAAAAACTTGAGAAATATGCAGCGTTTCACGCTGGACTGACACAAGAAGAGATGCAAGAGATTGAAGCGATCTCCGCACCAGCAGAAGAAGCAGAGGTCGAAGAGACAGTAGCTGATAATACCGCCCTCGAAGAGGAATCTTAAGAAGGACTTTACAGCATGCCTAACGAAGAAACGAAAATCAATGAAAACCTAAATATCCTGACAGACGAAGAAACCGAAGGCTCCGCTCTGCTCGGACAATTAGAATCGGAACTTGACAGAGCCAATTATCGTCGTAGATTCTCCGATGCCCTTCGCTCTACAATCTCGGCCATCATCACAGTCGCAGCTGTGGCTGTACTGATTGCCACACTTTGGATGCCAGTGCTGCAGGTGTACGGCACCTCCATGACACCCGGTCTTAAGGCAGGAGATATCGTGCTCTGCACCAGAGGCGGCATGAAACGTGGAAATGTTGTCGCATTCTATGTGAGCAACAAGATCCTGATCAAACGAGTCATCGGGGAACCCGGCGACCAGATTGATATCGACAAGAGCGGTAACGTCACAGTCAACGGCAAGGTTCTTGAAGAACCCTATGTCAGCAAAAAAGAACTGGGCAATGTCAGCGTGGACCTCCCCTACAAGGTACCCGCCAACAAGATCTTTGTTCTTGGTGACAACCGAGGGACATCCGCCGACTCCAGAAGCAAAAC
>CACZNZ010000476.1 GCA_902782625.1 uncultured Lachnospiraceae bacterium
ACTATATGTCTGAGTGCTACGGATTATTAAGCAACAAAGGAAAATACTCGACATTTTCTTATCAGGACAGAGTTATTACTTTTATGCACGGTAAGGATCTGATCAGATATCTTGCGGTTAAGGAATGGGATCATGGGTATCTTGTGGTAGAATGCCAGGGAAGACTGAAAGGTGAATATGAAGATTATATTGATCTTTCATACATACTTGAAAATCTGTATATGGATCCTGATGAAAACCTGAAAGATATCAAGGGAGTGCTGATAGACCATGCCTGAGGAGAAGAAACAAAAAATTGCAGAAGAAGCGGATATGATTGTAAGAGGTTATGCCTTTAAACAAAACGGTGAATTCATTCATATTTTTAATCTGAATGATGGTTTTTCAGCGATGGTTATAGATCGGGATGGAACGATGATCGAAACCAATATGGATGAAATTGAACAGGTGATCGTCAAGAATATTTGGGATCATGACTCCAAATATATGGAGGCACAGGATGCCAAAGTATTATAAGAATAAGGTATGTGGATACTATTTGTACTATACATCATTCTGTCTTGTAGAATGTATGCATGCCCATGCAAGATAGAAAATTAACAGAATCGGGTTCTGCGAAGTTTTTTGTAAAAAGTGATGGCAGTACAATTGTACAGAAGAGAGGAGTTCTCTCTGATCGGGAGATAAGAATCATACAAGAATTCATCAAAGAGCATTATCTTGAGATGTATGAAATGTGGAAAACCGACAGCGATAAAGGTTTTTATGAGGGATGAGTCGCTCGGTGTCTGTCCCCAAGTGACTCCCAAGTAACAATCCCACTTTCCGGTCACAAGGAAGTATCCGGGGATCATTGTGCCATGGGACAGTGAGAAACGATCTCAGTGTTCCTGGGGAGAAAAATGAAAAAACGCAAAAACTCGAAAACTCGACAAAAAAGGAAAAACTCGACAGACAAAGCGGGACAGAGAGAAACGATCTCAGCGCCCCTTTTCCCAGGATATGGATATGAGAAACATTTTTGCTCCGAGACCGGCCAGTTGGGCGAATTTGTACGCAAACCCTGCCTCACCTGAAAAACCCAGGACTACGCTGGACGATCTTCGGGAAGGCTTTGACCCGGACAAGCTGACCGAAAATGAAATCGAAACCTCCAACGGTCAGGTTTATGCGAAGATTCCGAATATTCCGGGCCGGATCTTCCAGAACGGCGACAGTATAGAGCTGATCTATCACCGATATTACGACAGAGAATCCAGACAGACCCGGAACCTGAAAGCGGTCATAGGCGCGGACATCTCCGGATTTCTTCCCGGCATGATGATGCCAAAC
Organism: uncultured Lachnospiraceae bacterium; assembly: GCA_902782625.1. GTDB lineage: Bacteria > Bacillota > Clostridia > Lachnospirales > Lachnospiraceae > Anaerobutyricum. Next base: position 1,333 of record CACZNZ010000476.1, read on the forward strand.
AGAACCTATTACGATTATTTTGACCGGAAGGGCAATGTGATTTTTGAGCCCCTGATCCATGAACTGGAAGAACAGAAACGGAAAGCGGAAGAGAAGAAACGGAAGAAGAAGGAAGAGCAACAGCTCAAAGAACAACAGCAGGAACAGCAATCGTCCGCTTCACCGGACAATCATCAGAAAGATAACAGCGACAGCACAACCCCAAGGGGAATTGACGATATGACGGAAGAAGAACTTCTGCATCTGAAAGAAGAGCTGAAGAAAGAGCGGAAAGAGATCTCAGAAAAAACACTCGGATTGTTTCATCAGCGGGCAGAACTGGACAAATATAAGACGGAACTGGATGATTACAAGAAAGAGCTGGATAACCTCAAGGCAAAAATAATCGTGGGGCTTGCGGAGGAAGACAGGCGCCATATCCGGTTATTGCTTAGTATTCTGGAAGGCTTTGAAGATACCGTCAAAGGTCAGGCCAGGCGCAAACCTGAATCCACCATGAGCCTGAAACAGATCCAGACCATCAACGAAGTCCTCCGGGAAATCAAAACCATCCTGACCGGATATGAATCGGAAGATTACCTCCACCTGGGCGAGGTGCCCGATCCCGAAAAGTTCATCCCCGGCACTTCCTACGCCGAGATGGCCATTCTTCTATCCACCTTCCGCTCCGTCCTCTGCGCTTATGAAGACGGCAGTCTGAGGCAGAAACAGACATCACAGGCGGGATGATGTATCAAGAGATGTTCGGGTAGTAAGGCAAAAGCACAGAATACTGGGTTTGAGGGGATTCTGTGGGGTTGGGCGAGTTTAGCAAGGTAATGTGGCGAAAACCTCCTATCGAAGTTGACTTCGGGGACTCATATTTCCACAGCTGCGGGATGAGGAGAATGACCGGGCCACGGAGAAGGACAGAATCTTCATCGCAAAGCAGACGGTGCCCAC
>CACZNZ010000477.1 GCA_902782625.1 uncultured Lachnospiraceae bacterium
CGCAAATAGAATCAACGCGCAGAAAGAATACATTAATGAATTGAATGTGTTCCCGGTTCCTGACGGAGATACGGGAAGCAATATGTCTATGACGATCATGTCAGCTGCGAAAGAGGTTGGCAAGATCGGCGAGCCGACGATGGCCTCAGTATGTAAAGCCATCAGTAACGGATCATTACGAGGAGCCAGAGGTAACTCCGGCGTTATCCTTTCCCAGCTGTTCCGCGGTTTTACCAGACAGGTTTCCAAGGAAACTCAGCTTGGAACTCAGGAGATTGCCCTGGGATTTGACCGCGCTGTAGAGACGGCATATAAAGCGGTTATGAAGCCGAAAGAAGGTACAATCCTGACAGTGGCAAAAGGGGTGGCTGAAAAAGCAGCTGAACTTGCAGGTCAGGAAGAGGATCTTGTTTCATTCTGTACGCAGGTTGTCGATTACGGATATGAAGTACTGGCAAAGACACCGGATATGCTTCCGGTATTAAAAGAAGCCGGCGTTGTGGATTCCGGCGGACAGGGTCTCATGGAGGTGCTTCAGGGAGCATTGGATGCTCTGACCGGGAAGACCACAGAGCTTTTTGTACCAGAAGGTGTCAAACCGGCAGAGACAGAAGAAATCGAAGTGGAAATCCGCAAACCGATTTCCACAGATGATATCAAATTCGGGTATTGTACCGAGTTCATTATTCTTCTGGAAAAACCAATGAGTGATGATGTAGAAAGAGACTTTAAAAAGTTCCTTCTTTCTATTGGAGATTCCCTGGTTTGTGTTGCCGATGAAGAAATCTGTAAGATTCATGTTCATACCAACCATCCGGGTCAGGCGTTTGAGAGAGCATTGACATACGGACAGCTTTCCAATATGAAGATTGACAACATGAGAATTGAACATCAGGAAAAGCTGATCAAAGACTCTTTGAATAAGGCAAAACTTCAGAGACAGGAGGATGCGCTCGAAGAAGCCATAGAGTTTAAAGAGACTGGGTTTATTGCCGTATCGGTAGGTGATGGATTCTCTGAGATATTTAAAGGCCTTGGTGTCGATGAGATCATCGAAGGTGGACAGACCATGAATCCGAGTACGGAAGATATCCTGAATGCAATCGAGAAGGTTCATGCGAAACATATTTTTGTTCTTCCGAACAATAAAAATATCATTCTTGCGGCAGAACAGGCAAGAGATCTGACGGAAGATAAAGAGATCATTGTTCTTCCGACGAAGACGATTCCGCAGGGGATCGCTTCTATGATTGGCTATATAGCCGAGAGTGGTGCTGAGGAAAATAAGGAAGCCATGAATGACAGCATTGGTTCAGTCAAGAGTGGTGAGGTGACCTATGCAGTCCGTGATACAGTGATTGAAGGTAAAGAAATTCACAGCGGAGATTATATGGGCATCAATGACGATGGCATCGCAGCAGTAGGTAAAGATCTCGAAGAGACAGTGACAGAATTGATTGAAGCCATGGTAGACGAGGATTCCGAATTGATTACTCTGTATTACGGAAGTGAAGTCTCCAAAGAACAGGCCGAAGCATTCGCTGGTATTATCGAAGAGAAATTCGATGAATGTGATGTGGAATGTAATCAGGGAGGTCAGCCGATCTACTATTATATCATTTCTGTAGAATAGAGAATAGAGAAGAAACATTATATGGGGCTGTTGCGCTGCTGTAATTCGGTGGCTGCGGCGGCCTCATTTCTTATCAGACATAAAACGTATCAGAGAGGAACTATGACAAATCTCAATGTCCGTTCGATCAAAGGGATCGGAGAAAAGACACAAAAGCTGTTAAAAAAACTGAATATAGAGACGGTTGATCAATTAATGCACCACTATCCTCGCTGCTATATCACTTACCCTGATCCGATTGCAATCAAAGATCTCGATCCTGGCAGAAGATGTATCATATGTGCCAGACTGATCGCACCGGTGAGGGTGTCTGGGAGAAAGAAAGTGTGTACCACATTGGTAAAAGACGCAAGTGGAACACTGTTTCTTCGATGGTTTCATATGCCCTACCTTTCAAGGAC
>CACZNZ010000478.1 GCA_902782625.1 uncultured Lachnospiraceae bacterium
CTGTCTTTCGGAGCGCTTCCAATATCACCACCAGAGTAGTCCTTACGCATCACGGCACCAAACCGATCTTTTATTTCAGCATAATTACCATTTGCATTAACTATAGGAGATACAAAATACTTGACATCTGTATATGCAATCTCGTCAATAACAAGACTCGTCACCTTTTCGTATTTATACTTCTGGAAATAGGTAAAGACATCCTGCTCAGTTGCATCATGATCAAGTTTTAATACATCTTTAAGATTGGGTAATCTCTCGATAAACTCAGAACCATTCCAATCTATGATAAACTCAACCTCATCATTGACAAATGTTGCCTCAAGGAATCCTGTATAAGACTTGCTAATGAGATCATTTATCTTAGCCTTAATGAAAGAAACAATTGCTTCCTTTATCTGAGCACCATCTAAACCCGATACGTCTATAGCCCTAGGCTCAGCGAAATTAACAATATTTGTTGTGTCGCAAATCGTTCCTACCGACTCCTCAGTATTTTTGTACTTATTATACAAATCAGAAACAGGTGTAGCTTCTGTTACAGCTGTATAGGATGTAAGATTGCTAGCCATAACCTGGTTTCCTGTTGCATCTCCCCAAACAAAGAGGATACCATTGTCAGATTCCGAAGTTGCACCAACATTCATATTAGCCCATTTGGTACCACTCGGGAGACCCAAATCTACAGCCTGACCCGCATTTTTGATATTAGCAGTGTTTGCTGTATATTGGGTGTCGACTGTATTTTCGTTAATCTCCTCACTACAAGCCACAAACAGACTTGATGTAATAAGCGTGGTGATTACGAACTTACTATAACTCATTATATTTTTCATTATAACGGATGTTTAAATATTACACATATAAGAACTTATTACTCCTCATAGTAAACAGCATTGACTGTAATACTACCGGACTTAAGCAAGAATTGAAGGTCTTTTCCATCACCGCCCTTAGCGCAGGTATTAGCCATTTGTTGGGTGATCTGAATCTCATTCGGACCCTCTTTAAGGGGAAAAGCATCAACATAAGTTTCGCTCCACCAACCGTTATGAATCATCATCACAGAACCTTCGGCGACATCAGATATATCGAAGATGAGCGTCTTGAGACCAAAGTAAACATCATCAGGAATAGTCGGGAAATGAGCACCCTCGGTTGAACTGAAACGCATAGCTGCAGAATCCCAAGCACCAGGTTTGAATGGCAGCTGCGGATCTTCTGCTTTATCTTCTTCTGACCTATTCGGATCACCATAGATATAGTACTTCACAAGCGGATTAGTAACATCATCACATTCGATAGGATAGTCCGCTGTAACAACAGTACCGTCAGGACAAATGGCTGTGAGAACAATTGTATAAGGAGTAGTGTAGTACACTGTATCACCATTGACAACATCCCATTTAACCTTCATCTTCTTCCATGCATAGTTACCGACGAATTCCTTTCCACCGACGTCCCATTTTGCATTGACTGGTGCTAAGGTCGAACAGGTAACAACGTTGCCGAACTGTCCAGCGGCATTCTTGTCAACAATGACCGTGGACTGTGCCTTGAGTTCTTCAGCAGTGATATGATCGCCATTGCTGATATCCTCATGAACAGGATTACAGGCTACAAGCGCACATACTGCGGCAACTACCAAAAATAATATCTTTTTCATATTGATTTCTATTTATAATATTAATAAAGGACTTTATATTGTGTCTTTGAATCAGACAAATCCCATCCAGGATTCTGTTCCATCTTACCATTCATCAGAGTAATCTGGGCCTGAGGCTTCGGCAAGAAACCGTTGGTTTCAGCGTAACGCTCAGCCCAAGAGCTGGTCATATGAGCCATCGTCCTGGAATTCTTTTTGCCCCTGACAGTAATAGACTTACCACTCTGAGCCTGAAGAGCCTTAGCTGCGTATGAACTCGTTCCAGAATCAATACCAGACCAACGACGCATATCGTTGAAGCGCAGGCCTTCTAAAGCAAACTCCCAGCGACGCTCGTCCTGAACGGCTTTCAATGAATAGCCTGTCTGAGGCACACCAGCACGCTTCTGAACCTGGTTCATATAAGAAGCATCACCTGTGAGCTCGGTC
>CACZNZ010000479.1 GCA_902782625.1 uncultured Lachnospiraceae bacterium
CTTTTTTGTGCATTATTGTTGGTAAAATATTAATAAGTATATCATTTGGCGTTCTAGTAATTCTACACGATGGAATGAAATGACTATGGAGGATCGCATTTATGAAAAGAACTATAAGCAGACGAAATGGTATTGCATTAGTAATGTCATTACTTTTAGCCGTGACAATGTTGACCGGATGCGTGGGGGCAGGTTCTCCCAACATGCCTTATGAGCCTGATAAACCGGCGCCAGATCCCCATAACGGAGTATTTGTTTCGGACCACGGCACTATGGAATTTAACGGAGATGACAAAACTGTAATTGCTGACTTTGACAGTGAACTGGCAGAGCTTTTAGGACTGCCTGAAGGCAAACAGGAGCTCACCTATGTCTTCCTTTCAGGAGACCTTCCACCCGGAGGCAGCGTTGATGTACGCTATGATGTGGCCCATGAACTAAGGCTCAGCACTGCAGATGCTTCGGTAGTAGTGGAGATGGCCCTTGTTCATGAGGACGGTTCTGTAACCCTTGGAGTTGATACCGTTACCCCCGAAAGAATCCCTATGTACTTCAGAACTGACGAAGGACCTTTAAACGTAATCTTTTACAAGCAGTAACAAGGTTTGTTGATGAATCCCGGAGGTGTTTATGGCTGCTTACAGGCACCTTGCTTCCAGCATCTTCCGCAGAGAATTCCTGTCAGTCTTACTCTGCTCCATTAATGTCTTTGCATAGGCCTTGAAAGCTACACACATTGATGGATGATTGAGCGCAAATGATAACCCCTGTCTTGAGGCGGGGGTTATTTTTGTTGTGTTGTCGGAGATGAGCAGATCTATGTTGCTAAATGGTGTCTCCGGAATCGGATAAAACCTGTAGCTTTCGTACTCCTTGGAAAGAGCAATGATATTTTTAAGGTGCATGGAGTACTGTTCGGCAGTGTAGAAATGTGGCGTCCCGGAAAAAAACGGGGTTATGGCTACTTTGCCGGCTGAAAGGGCCTCCTCATCTGCCAGAGGGATGCACTCATATAAAGTGTCTGTCTCAAGCTTTTTCAGCAGCAGGGAGTTGTTGATCTGCCAGTTTTCATAGAGCTCAGTATCGCCAAAGCTCTTTGCCAGCTCCTCGGGCATAGTAGCCAGAGAAAGCCCGTTTTGGATGATAATAACATCCGAAACAACAGGGTATGACTCCTTGGGCAGCGGATGGATAAGAGGAGAAGAGCTCTTAAGGAGCGCCTCATACTCTTTTTGAATAATATCAAGGCTCCTGACGTCGGTGTAGTAGTGGTAGATTGCATCTGAATCGGCAGTGGAAACCTGAAAAGACCTTATGCAGGCAACACCGGGAATAAGAAACATGGTATGTGAAAATCGTGGATTTCTTTGTTTCCTGCAGGAATATGACTCGATCATACCGGACATATAGAGCGGCAGCCAGCTTCGTATGGCATCGCTCATCTCCTCCAGACTTCTGTCAAGGTTATGGATTATGTTTATGTGAGTTTCATTTTTGACGCATGCAAGCATCAGAGCTGCCCATTTTAAAAGAAAAGTCCGGTCCTGGGTCATCCAGCTCTGGTCCATATCAGAGTAAAGATACATATTCTCTGATCTCTCTTTTACAGCAGTAGAAAGGAAACGAAGGACTGCGTTTCTAAGACCTTCGATGCCATAGTAAACAGGTGTGGATTTGTTATCGGGAGCGAGAATATCATCAATGCTTGGAAGTCCTGATAAACTGCCCGAAGGTGGAGAGTCAAAGAAATCGAGAATGTTCTCGGCGGCCCGGATATTGTCTTCAGGCTCATCAATCCCGTAAAGCCAGTACGAAAACAGTTCTTCCTCGAGATCAGAAACAGGTATGCCCATAAGGTCGCAAAGCTCTGATTCCTTCTGATTTTTGATGATGCGATCAAAAAGAACTGAACTTAGCTTCAGGGAGAGCTCGGAGTTAGAAACCGGGGTTCTGACACCGTTTCTGTATCTGCTTATGAGGGAGGCATCGGCATGTAGGAGTTTACTAAGACGCACATTTGAAAGGTCAGCAAGAAGCATGGAGGCATTAAGTCTTTCGCTGAAATGATGGGATGTACCGGCTTTCGAACGGCGTTTTTTGCTTGAAATATCATTTGATTCGGCAAGCTGCTCGGAAACATAACCGTCATAGAGCCATTTTTTCAGGGCATCCTTTATCTCTTTTGCTGAAGCATCAGGGTTAGAGCCTACTATATCACAAAGTCTTCCCAAGTTGTTTTTGTTATCTGAAAAAAGATAAATGCCGTTTATAAGCTTGTCAGCGGTAACACTATCGGGGCTGGGAACTCTTTTTCCGCTTTTCATGCGGCTGATGTTTGTCCTGTCAAAGCCAACCTTTTTAGCAATTTCCGCACCTGTAGCATCAATTCCTTCCAATAGTTCATTAAGTCTTACAGTGAACATACATGGCCTCCACGGAATGGCGTCATAATGTAAATACTATTACAAGTATAGCAGAGCAAATGTGACAGTTCAAATTGTCAATGACAAATCAGGTGTCACGGACGGCCTGCTCAAATAATATAGTACTATATAAATAGGTGTAATATTTTAACCTGCATATAATTAACCACTTAAGAAAGGTATATGATATGAAACAGATTGAAGGCAGCAAGGTAACGGAAAATATCTATTACTGTTCCGATGGGAAATACAGATGGGTTTATGAGTTCAATATGCTGAAAAATCCAATAATACTGCTGACTATCTGGAAGATATTAGGCATTGTTGCTCTGATCATACTGGTTTTTTCTTTCCTGATCGAGGTTTTTGACGGGAATGCTGCAGGCTGGTTTACAAACTATCTTTTAACGCCTGAGGTTCTGATCATACCGGGTATATTGTTTGGTCTTTCTATGATAGCCTATTTGATCGTTGCCGTAATTTACGGATGGAAATACATTGTGCTCTTTGAGATGGATGACAATGGAGTTGAGCATATACAGATGCAAAAACAGTTTAAGAAGGCAGAAGGTCTTACCTGGCTTGTTGCGATGGCGGGATTGGCTGCAGGTAATTTTACGACAGCCGGAGCGGGAATGTTAGCCGGGTCTAAGAATGTTTCTAGAACTAACTTTGCTGATGTAAAGAAAGTGAAAAGAAAAAGCAGATTTCACTGTATTATGCTTAATGAAATAATTGAAAGAAATCAGTTATATGCAGATGATGCAGATATTGAATTTGTCTGGAATTTCGTCAGAAAAAAATGTATCAATGCCTCATTTTCTATTTGAGGGAAAGCGCGATTAGGATCATAAAAAAGCCCCCTGCACCCGGTATGTTGCCATTTTTAAGTTGCCATCGGTAACCTTTGTGCAGAGGGCTTTTATCATTATTCAGTTATATCTTTGTTCCGATCAGGGGCATCTATTTACTGCCCAAGATTTACAAGCACAATATCATCAAAGCTGACATTTGCATAAGCTCCGCCATCTCGCTGTGAAGCCCAGATTCCGTACTGGATATCACCAGCACCTTCAGGCATCTTCATCTGAACACTGTAGCGTTTCCAATCTGCTGAGCCTGCAATCGTTTCATATTTGAACATGCACTTAGGATTTCCATTTTCATCCGGCATATATGTTCCATCCGGATAACAGAATCGCAGATACAATCTTCCAAAATCTTTTTCAACCTCAGTGTCATCAGCATAAGTATGCGCATAGCAGGATATTTCAAATACATCTCCCGGCTTCGCACTTTCCGGAATAAGCACGTCATTAAAAAGGAAAGTATCATAATCCCCTGAAACAGATGAAGCAACAGGAATAAAGAAATACTTTCCTGAATGAGGTCCTGTAACCTGCCCGCCTCTGTCGCTGTAATCTGTAGCCTTCCACACACCAACAGTGTATGCCTTTGACTCTTTCCATCCGGTAAGATCTCCAGTCTCCGCATCGCCGTTGACGATCAGATTCTCAGCAGCTACAGAACTTGATGAAAGTACAATAAAGAGCATGACCCCCGACAACACAATCCCCAATAATCTCCCAAATTTGCCTGTCATTCTCATATCTGTACTCTCCTTTCTTGCAGAAACATGATAAACAAACGTATCATCCATGCCTGCTTAGTATAAACATCTATATTAATGATACCCTATTTTTTACATCATTCCACATGTGA
>CACZNZ010000480.1 GCA_902782625.1 uncultured Lachnospiraceae bacterium
ACCGCGCCGCGCAGCTCATCCGCAATCGCCCATATGGCACGATGCACTTCTTCTCTTTCGCGTTCTTTTTTATTGTCGATCGGCATATCACTTTCCCCCACTTTTTACTACTTAATTAAGCGCTAAAAGCAAGTTTTTTATTAGTCAATTCTTTATAATAATCCTGTAAGCGCAAAAAAGATTTATAGACACTACTCTTTTCGGCCTTCAACATATTAATTACAACGGAGGCATACTGGCTTTCCGAAGAATCATTCAAATCAAGTCTATAGATTTTACCAAACAGCTGAAGACTCTGCCCTTCTTTCAGAAAATTTCTGCTATACAGGCCAGGATTACCATTGCCTTCTCCACTCCCTAAAGTAGAAGTCTCAAAATAATGAAGTGATAAATACTTTTTCATATCGGTTTTATTGAGTACGATCTCACCTACATAAGTATAAACATCCAACTCATCAATTCTATACGCTTCATTCGCAGAAGAAGCCTCAAAAGCATCAGCGACTCCGAACATTCTCAACATATGCAGTACCAAAAGATTACCGGGCTCAGTCACACTCACCGGATAAGTAAAATTCGTTATCTCATCCTCTTCGTAATACTTTTTGAACAAAGCCGAATCCATGACGGAATACTCGATCACACCATAACTCAGTCGCAGGAAATCCTGAAATGCTTCATCTTCCGTACGGCCACGAAAAATCTCGTCCAGATAAGGGAGATGAAGGCACAAACTTACCTTATCCGAAGACAAACCATACAGCATTTCCAGAGCAGACAATCCGCGGAACTTAGAAGCAGGGACACGGCACAGCCTCAATCCCATCTCCTTGACCTCATCAGACGGGGCAAGATAATAATAATCCGCAAAAAAGTATTCCTGAAACCCGGGGTCAATATAAATGATGCCAGAATCCTGTTCTATCATCATGCAGGCCGTCGCACAAGCATCATGAAGGAAATTATTAAAGGTGCAAATATGTGGATTACGCAATGTTGCAGGGGTCGTAAGTCGTTTAAAATAATACTCAAATTCTGTCCTGGTATATTCAAACACGCCTTCCTCGTATGAAATCGCACAAAACTCACGAAACACTTCCGTAAACTCATCCACATCAGCAACACTATGAAAAAAACGTGCATAAGATGTCTTATGTTTATCATGCTCGCAGACTACAGTACGATAAATGAGATCATAAAACTTGGTCTTTTCCTTAAAGAAAGCCCCTAACTTATCATAATTCAGGACTACAACCGTCAGCAAAAGCGGGTTCGAAGCAAATATTCCGTTCTTTTTGATAAAACCATCCAGCATAAATTGCAGGATCCGAAACTTTACTTTTTCAATATCATCAGGATCAACTAAGCCATCTACCAAATGGTTTATCAACAACTCCGACTGCGCATTATCAAACGGGAGCATATACAGTCGCGTGAACTGGCGTATCCCCTTTAAAGCATCACATTCACGAGAAGTAATAACGACCTGATTGGAGGGATAACGTGTTATAAATTCTTGCAATTTACGCTGGAAGATACCTACTTCTTCCAGTTCAAGTTCATCCAGGCCATCAAATAAAAGCTGGCACTGACCATTCGTCAGCAAAGTGATGGCGTTTTCCAAAGAGAAAGCCGAATCGAATTCCTGAACAGAACTTACAATAGAACCAACTATATCCTCACGATTATAGGAGAATGAACGCATTTCAACAAAAATGGGTAAAAGCTGTGTAACACGATACCGTTCAGCAGCCTGTATGAAAAGATGCTGTAAAAACAGTGTTTTACCGGATCCACCGCTACCAACTAAGACAACATGAGGCGTTTCCCCTCGCCGGTCATAATGACGCAAATCATACAACGTGGCATTTTCGAGAACCCCAGAAGTCTTATTCTTTTTGAATACAGACTGATTGACGGAAAGCGAATTGCACACATAATTCTCTTCCAAAAGACACTCTTCTTCATTTGGGAGAAGCATCCACTTATACCGCTCACGAGCCTGGCTTACATAATAATCATAGCCTACGAGCTTTGGAGCTTTCCTGTACTCAGCCGGGATAATGCACTGAACTAAGTCTTTATCTTCTAATCTGGCATCAATCAGTGCTTTAAACTGAGCAGCAACAGCCGCCGCAAACCTCTTTTTATCCGGTAACTCCCCTAATGACAGCGAGATACCAAAATCGGCCATTATATCCTTATAAGTTGGATCCGCTAAGGACGTGAAGATACTGTCAGAAAGTTTTTGTTCATTAAAATCAGATTGAATCTCAGAAAGGAATCCCGGATTCGGATGATTATCTCCATCATACCAGCTATCAAAAGCATCGGAAGAAGAAGGTGCATTCTCTGGAAGACTATCTCCGTTTATGGCCGACTCAAAAAAGAATTGTACTACAGCTGATTTAGATTTAAGAGCTTTAATGCCCCTTCTTTTACGCGGTAAATAGAACTTTTTAAAGAAAAGGGAAAATGATAAATCCATATTATCCTCAATCTTCAAAAAATATTAAAATCCGATTCCATCCGAAAAGAATCCGAAACAATCCGAAAAGAATCCTATTCTCCGTCCGAGAACCGGCGGAGATTTTTTAGTATCATAATCATCGTCAGGGGGACGCCCCTGGATGCGCAAAGCAGAAAATACATAAAATATTTTAACACCATACATGAAAATCTGCAATGCGCAACTTTTAGAGCATGTTTACTGCTGGCTGCCATCCTGATCAGACGGCACGTATGCGGAAGCGGTAAACAATCAACAGAACCTGTGCCCAGTGATCGCATGCCACTGGTCACCTGATAATCGGAGACGATCCGAGAAAGGTGGCCCATGACAACTAAACAGGCACCCCATGTGATTGATCTCCGAAGAAAAGGAGATCAGATCAC
>CACZNZ010000481.1 GCA_902782625.1 uncultured Lachnospiraceae bacterium
CATGGCAAGAGATAAACTGAAACTCCTGTATTTGATGAATCTGCTGATGGAAGAAACGGACCCGCAGCATCCCATGAATGCCACGCAGCTTTGCGAGAGAATGGAAAACCGCTATGAGTGTACCTATGAAAGACGATCCGTTTATGCGGATATCAGTCTCCTCAAGGAATACGGGCTGAAGATTGAGCAGCTGAAAGGCAAAAGCTTCGGCTATTACGTGGCGCAGCGGGATTTTGACCTGCCCGAGCTGAAGCTCCTGGTGGACGCGGTACAGTCATCGAAGTTCATCACAAAGGAAAAGTCGGAGCAGCTGATCAGGAAGCTTGAGGCCCAGACCAGCCATGAGAATGCCGTTCAGCTGCAGCGCCAGGTGTTCATTTATAACCGGATCAAGACGGACAATGATGCGATTTACGCGAACGTTGATGCCATCCATACTGCTATCCGGGACAACCATCAGATAGCCTTCAAATACTGTGAGTGGACGGTAAAGAAGGAACTGGTCCGGAAAAAGGACGGTGCAGATTATATTGTTTCGCCCTGGGCCCTTACATGGGATGACGAGAACTATTATCTGGTCGGTTTTGAAGCGGAATCAGGCAAGATCAAACACTACCGGGTGGACAAGATGCAGGAGATCAGTATTCGGAAAGAAGGCAGGCTTGGCAGAGAGCACTTTAAGGATTTTGATCTCGCAGCATTCGCGAGGAAGACTTTCGGTATGTATGGCGGCGAGGATCGGAGAATTACACTGGAAGGGGATAACGCCCTGGCGGGCACCGTGATTGACAGGTTCGGCACTGATATCATGATGTTCCCACATGGAGAAGATAAGTTTCACGCTGGCGTGACGGTAACTGTCAGTCCGCAGTTTTTCGGATGGCTTGCCGGTCTGGGGAAGGGGATCCGGATCAGCTTTCCGGAGGATGTCAGGGAGGAATACAAGGCATTCCTGCAGGGTATCATTGATGGAGCCTGATAGAGCTGCCAGTGTTTAATTCAGTTTCAGAAAACACAAAACCTGCCGCCGGAGAGAAGAGTCCGGCGGTGGTATTCGTTATATGAACAGCATTTTCTAAGGTGCCCCTGGGATCAATCGTTATTGTACCATGGGATATCTTCCGGTTGTTCAATCCCCATGATATGCATGGGGTAGTAGATATCATCCGTTTTATTATAGTACCGCTGCATCGTCATTGGCAGAAAATCATATGCCCCGGCGGCGGTTAATGCTTCTTCCCGGCTCATTGAGAAAATCTTCCCTGTTCTGTTTTGAATTGATTTTGCCACTTCTTCCGGAAGGACATAAGTTCTCTGGATGCGCAGAGGTCCTACATGCAGGGAGATATATCCATCAGTTACGTCATCGCCTGTCAGACCAAGAAGCTGGTCAACGGTTGCGCCTAATCCAAGGCCAATAGTACAGAATAGTTCCTTTTCAGACATATAAAAAGAATCTCCTTTCCTCTGAAACATATGGGGGTTCCCTGACAATTAGATTCTGTTGACATGTCGTTCTATGGCAGCTGCTACTATAGATGATAATACATGTTATATTACATGTCAATGCTATATATAATATGCAACATATGCACATGTGATTACCTTATTTCTGGGTTTGTTTAGGTTCAAAAGACATCAATTTAATTGCCCCTTTTAGTATAAGGATGCAAGACAGGAAGAACCGGAGTGGGAAAGACACCGTCACATGTCTGGCTAAAGGAGAAGAGCATTCATTCTGGATATCTTGACACGGGTTTTTCGCAGTTGTACAATTATTTATTACTTGAATATGTTAAAGTGTTAAAGGGAGTTTTGACGCATGGTTAAATACATTCTAAAACGCCTTCTCATTATGATTCCGACAATGCTGGCGATCATATTTATCATATTCTTTATCATTCAGCTCATGCCAAGTACTCCCGGCCGGATCATTCTTGGCATCAAGGCTTCTGAGGAGCAGGTAATCGAAAAGAACAACGAACTCGGTTATTATGATCCGATTCCGGTTAAGTATGTTCGCTATATAAAAAATGCCCTTAGAGGTGATTTTGGAACCTCCTATCAGTCTGGAAGACCGGTCTTTGAGGTTCTTTTGCCGAAATTCCCGACCACGCTGCAGCTTGCCTTTTTCTCGGTCCTTGTCGCTTCTGTTGTCGGCATCCTGCTGGGAATCCTTTCGGCGGAAAAAAGGTATTCCGCTGCGGATATCCTTATGACAGTCCTGGCACTCTTTTTTGCCTCTATTCCAACTTTCTTCCTGGGGATCCTTATGATGCTTTTCTTCTCCCTCCGGCTTGGCATCCTGCCGTCCAGCGGTGCGGGAGACTGGAAGAATATGGTGATGCCGGTCCTGTCGCTTGCGCTTCCATCTGCCGCTTTTATCTCCAGGATAACGCGGTCTACCATGCTTGATACCATCTCGGAAGATTATGTGATGACGGCACGAGCAAAGGGATGTTCGCCAATGAGGATCATCTTTTCTCATGAGCTTCGTAATGCGATGATGCCGGTGGTCACCGAGGTGGGCATGACTTTTGCGGCCCTGCTTGGAGGCTCGGTCATTGTGGAAAATGTATTCGGTCTGCCAGGGTTTGGTAATATTATACTGAATGCGATCAACACGAAAGACAGCCCTGTCCTTTTGGCTTCCATTATCTTTCTGTCATTTATGTTCATGCTGGTGATGCTGGCAGTCGATATCGTATATGCGCTTCTGGATCCCAGAGTGACAGCAAGAACGATGAAGGGAGGCGGCAAATGAAAAAGAAAAAGGAGATCAGGGCAGTCCCGAAGGGACATTTCGCTGACATATGCCGGAACTTTTCCGAAAACAAGACCGCTATGGTGGCCCTGGTCGTTTTGCTTCTGATCCTGTTTTTGGCGATTTTCGCTGATTTCATCGTTGACTATAAGACAAAAGTCCTTATGCAGGACCCGCGTATGCGTTTGCAGCCGCCGAGTCTGGAACACTGGCTGGGAACAGACAATTTCGGCCGGGATCTGTTTGGCAGGGTAATTCATGGCGCACGCTATTCTTTGTTCTTTGGAATCGCCTGTACGGTCATCTCTCTTACGATCGGCTGTATCCTTGGAGCGTCAGCAGCTTATTATGGCGGCCTGTTCGACAGCATCATCATGAGGCTTACGGATACCGTTATGTGCATTCCCTTTCTGCTCCTCGCGCTTACGATCGCGGCAGTGGGCGGGCCGGGGCTAAGGACCATGACAGTTGCCATTACGGTCGCCAGTGTACCCAGTTTTACCAGGATGGCACGTTCCGTGGTGCTCTCGGTGGTTTCCTGCGATTTTATCGAAGCAGCAAAGGCCTGCGGGTCAAAGGACGCGGCAATCATATTCGGGCACATTCTGCCGAATGCAATCGGGCCCATTATCGTTAACTGTATGATGAATATTGCCGGTATCATCATGTCTGCAGCAGGGCTCTCCTATCTGGGCATGGGGATTCAGCCGCCGACACCGGAGTGGGGAAGCATGCTTTCCGAGTCGATGCAGTATTTTCGCACATATCCGCATGTCGCGCTTTGCGCAGGCATCGCGATCATGATTACTGCACTATGCTTCAATCTCGTAGGGGACGGCCTTGCCGATGCGATCGATCCTAAGAGAAGAAGTTAAAAGGTATAACATTCAAATGAGGAGGAACAATTCTATGAACAAAAAGCACGTTATTTCTTTCATGCTTGCCGGTGCGATGGCAGTGTCACTTTCCGTCACCGGATTCGCTGCGGAAAAAGATACGCTGATCGTACCTGCTTATGCGACGGTCAATTCCTACGATCCGAACGGGACTGCGGTATACGATACCATGGTAATGACATCCGTTTTTGACACGCTGGTTAAATACGGCGCTGACGGCGAGCCGGAGGCCTGCCTTGCAGAGAGCTGGGAGGAAGACGGGGATACCGTGACTTTCCACCTGAGGGAAGGTGTGAAATTCTCTGATGGGACGGATTTCAACGCATACGC
>CACZNZ010000482.1 GCA_902782625.1 uncultured Lachnospiraceae bacterium
TCCGACAACGGATTACATTACCAACGCTTTACAATCTTACGGCCAGGCCTCCACGCAGCAGGCATCCATGGAAGAACCGGCCGACCTGGAGGAAGAAGAATACACTGGTTTCCAGAAAAGAGAGATTCCCGAAGACGAGGATGATATCCCTGTCAGAAAAACAGTATTTGCTCCTACCGGAGGAGGACATCCGGACCGGAGCGGCCAGAGTTTTCATCTGTATCCGAAGAATCTGCTGATCAAAGGACCTATGAAAACCGGGAAATTCCATGAGGCAATTCTTACCGCTGTCGGAATCATAGAAGGTAAAGACCGTGGAACTTTGATGCTCGAACCATTCCCGGACATCCTGGAACATTTTAAAATGTATGTGGAAGAACAGCGAATCCTGCAGCTGTCCAATCCGGATTTTGACGGGCTTGGTTATGAGGGATTTATCGAAAACCGCCGTGGGCAAAAAGGAATCTTTCGAGAGTTTGCAGAGCATTGCAGTGAGGGCCGTTATGTGGTGCTTCTAGAAGATATCGATATCAGCTTCATCCATCTTTTCGGAGAAGCCTCCGTCCTATTGAGAGAAAATCGAAGAGAAGGTGCAAGCAGCGAAACAGCAATCATGCTGCGCCACTCACATGAATCATTCCGCTTGCCATCGAACCTGTTTCTTATTGCGACCTGCGATTCTCTTGTCAGCGAGGACACTATACTTGGAGCGGTCAATCATGATTTTTATATCAGACATGTCAAACCGGATCCGTCTGTACTGCACAGCATGCGTGTGGAAGGGATTTCACTTGAACGTCTGATGGTAACGATCAACCGAAGGATCAGCTATTTCCTTGGACCGGATTATCAGATTGGTGAGGGCTTCTATCTCTCCAACCCCGAAAAAGATGCCATGGCATCTCTCGGAAGAGTCTTCAGAGAACAGATCATTCCGATTCTTGAAAGATGGTTTGACGGTGATCTGGAAAGGATCCGGTACGTCCTTGGTGATAACGGGAAAACCCGATCTTCTACCATGTTTTATCTGGCCACTCCTTTCCATGCAAGTCTGTTCAAAGGGGAATTACCGGATGAATTTGACACAGAACAGATCATCTATGAGCTTAACGAAGAAGCCTTTTTTGACGCAAGAAGCTATATTGCAACCTATGAATAAAAAATATTTTTATAAATTATCGTAAAAAGTTAAACCCCTGTTATTTGACCCAAGAACATATGGAAATATTCGAAATGTGACCAAAGATTTCAAATTTATTATGGAAATTGCACTAAAACCATGCAATTTCCATAATTTTTTTTTGCTATTTGATAGGATTGATGTTACGGTTTTGTTAATGAAAAACAAAAAGTACACATTTATGTCACATTTTAAAACTATAATGAGTTCATATTTGTAGGGAGTTTATGATAAAGAAATATAATTTGGAGGTTTTACCATGTTGAATCGTATGAAAAAGATTGCTCTCGGGCTCGCAATCGCAGCTCTGACATTGACCGCAGGTACTTTCGGCACTCCGCAGGAAGCTTCTGCCGCAACCAAAGGAATCGTAGATTCTCAGGTTCTCAATATCAGAACTGCAAGAAGCACTGCTGCCAGAAAACTTCGTGTTCTTCATAAAGGAGACAAAGTTACTTTGCTGAGTACCGATTCCAATTGGGTCACTGTAAGAGTCGGCAACAAGCTCGGGTATACGCAGGGCCGTTATATCAAGACCGCTTTCGGTAACGCTGCCAACACCGATGCAGACGCTGTCAAGGGAACGGTTGCTACCAAGAGACTTGCCATCCGTGCAGGAAAACATGTCTCCTACAGAAGTCTTAAAACCCTCAAAAAAGGAGATCCTGTGAAAGTCCTTACCACAAATCGTTACTGGGTCGTTGTAAAATCAGGCAACACCATCGGCTATGCACAGGGTAAGTTCATTGAGACAACCAAAGGAAGAAATGCATCTAACCACACAACCGTCGGTGAAGAAGTTGTGGCATATGCACTGAAATTCCTCGGCAATCCATATGTATACGGCGGATCCAACCTTTACCATGGTACAGACTGCTCCGGATTTACAATGAGAATCTTTGAACATTTTGGAAAGAGCCTGCCTCATTCTTCAGGCGCTCAGAGATCTTACGGAAGAAGAGTTGCTGGATTAAGCAGTGCAAAACCAGGCGATCTGATCTGCTACAGCGGACATGTTGCTATCTATATGGGAAACAACCGCATTGTCCATGCAAGCAATCCTAAGAATGATATCTGCACAAGAAATAACGCAGCATACCGTCACATCGTATGCATTAGAAGAATTGTAGAATAATTAATTGAATATTGATAAAACAGACTTTCCAAAACAGCAGTTTTTCATGTATAGATGCATGGGAATCTGCTGTTTTCTCGTCTCAACATAAAAATAAGGCTCCTGCCCTTTTGCAGAAGTAGAAAATGATATACACCGAAAGCCGCTTTTCCACTCATCAGGGATTGCGACTTATCCTTTGTGGCACAGAGCATGGATTCTTGATGCAGAAAAAGGAGCATGCCAGTGCTGGTGGAAGACTATTTGCGGTAGTTTGCGTCGGAGAGGTTTGCGCTAGCGTCCGCCACCGAGCGCTTGTCCGAGCGTAAGCGAGTTTGCGCGAATGGCGGATAATCAGCGCGCGAACCGAAACAGCAAACGCAAGAGGTCTTCCTCCAGCACTGACATGCCTTCTCTGAAAAAGAATACAAGGCTCCTGCCAATTTTACAACAGCTCTGCGATCTCATAGATCAGTCGTTCTGATTTCTCCCAGCCGAGGCATGGGTCTGTGATGGACTGGCCGTAGCATCCCCCGCCGATTGGCTGATTGCCGTCTTCGAGATAACTCTCGATCATCAATCCTTTTACCAGACCATGGATTTCAGAAGATAATCTGGCGCTGTGAAGAACCTCTTTGGCAATCCTTCCCTGTTCGAGATATCTCTTTCCGGAATTGGCATGATTGGTATCTACGATGACAGCGGGATTAACAAGGTCGGTTTCCTGGTAGAGTTCATAGAGCTGCATCAGATCCTCGTAATGATAGTTGGCACAGGATTTCCCGTCTTTGTCGACATATCCTCTGAGGATCGCGTGAGCATGGGGATTCCCAAGGGACTGGACTTCCCATCCGCGATACAGAAAAGTATGACATCCCTGACTTGCTGTGATGGAGTTCATCATGACAGACAGCTCTCCACCGGTAGGATTTTTGAGGCCTACTGGGACTCCGGCACCGCTTGCTGTAAGTCGGTGCTGCTGATCTTCTACCGATCGTGCTCCTACGGCTACATATGATACCAGGTCTGATACATATCTTTGATTTTCCGGATAGAGCATCTCATCGGCACAGGTCATACCACTCTCAAGAATCGCCCGTTGGTGGAGCTTTCTGGTTGCAATCAGGCCAGCCAGCATATCTGGCTTCTTCTCAGGATTCGGCTGATGAATCAGACCTTTGTATCCACCACCTGTTGTCCGAGGTTTGTTCGTATATATCCTGGGGATGATCATAATCTTGTCTTTTACCTTCTCCTGTACTTTGGAGAGTCTTGTCACATATTCGAGAACGGCATCCTCTCTGTCTGCAGAACAAGGTCCGATGATCAAAAGGAATTTATCTGATTTTCCTTCAAATACTGCACGAATTTCCGGATCTCTTTCTGCTTTTATTTTATGGATCCGTTCGTCAGCGGGAAATCTCTCTTTTAATTCTTTCGGCACGGGAAGTTTACGATAGAACTTCATTGCCATATCCATAATCAGTCACGCTCCTTTGCTAATGTTCATTTATTGTAACTAATGGTAGCATAAGTGAACCCATAATGCAACGCTTTTTTGCTTTAAAATGTAAAAGTACCATGTTGCAACATAAAAGTGCGGCAATGCCGCCATTTCCAGGCAGGATTACCGCACTTTTTTACCTCTTCTTTCTGCCCTGTTGATCAGGGAGCCATGTTTTTCACTTTTCCGATCGAGATGAAGTTGTCGTTCACCGCTTCAAGATCGGTTCCTTCCGGTCTGTCGTCGCTGTACACAAAATCAATCTCCAGTCTCAGATCCTCACTCTCTTCAGAGACTTTTCGGAAACGGTTCTGATAAAAGCTGATATCGGCCGGTTTTCTGTCGAACAAAATCCCTTTGACATCTTCCGGGCTGCAGCCTGGAAAATTCACATTCCAGATTTCATCTGCCGCAATCTTTCTGGACAGTATGAGTTCTGTCACCTGTTTAAAATAGGCCCGTACAACATCATAGGAACACCCGCTTTTGAGAGAATAAGCGATGGATACAATACCATGCATCGCTCCATCCATCGCTGCACCGACTGTTCCGGAATAAATGATATCTCTGGCTACATTGTAGCCGTCATTGATTCCGGAGAAGATAAGATCGGGTTTCTCCGGAAGAAGAGCTTCCAACGCAACCTTTACACAGTCTGCCGGTGTTCCACTCACACTGTAGGCTTTGACCTCTTCTACCGGAAATGTCTCTTTGCGGATCGTAAGCTCCCCTTTTACAGTGATACAATGGGACATCGCACTGCACTGCTGTGCGGGAGCTACCACCGTCACATCGCCGAATTGTCTGGCAAGATCGGCAAGAACAAGAATCCCTTCAAACCTGATCCCATCATCATTTACAATCAGAATTCTCATAGGCTTATTCAAAAGGAATGACTGCGCCGTCATAGGTGTCATTGATATATTTCTTGATTTCATCAGACTTTAATACATCGATCAAAGCTGTGATCTTTTCGCTCTTTTCATTGCCTTCTTTTACCGCGATTACGTTCACATAGGTTTTAGCGGCATCGGAATCTGATTTCTCATAGGCAAGAGCATCTTTTGCTACGGAGTAGCCAGCTTCAAGGGCATAGTTTCCGTTTAATACCACATAGGCAACTTCGCCTGTTACTCGGGATACCTGAGCTGCTTCAAGTTCCTCGATCTTAATGTTCTTCGGATTCTCTGCAATATCATTGACTGTCGCTTCAAGTCCTGCTCCATCTTTTAAGGTAATGATGCCATTATCCTGAAGCAGAAGAAGTGCACGTGCCTCATTGGTGGTATCGTTTGGTACAGCGATGGTATCTCCGTCTGCAATCTCATCCAGGGATTTCTTGGTTCCCGGATAGATTCCGAAAGGCTCATAGTGGATTCCGCCTGCATTGACGAGATGAGTTCCCTTCTCCTCATTGAAGCTGTCAAGGTACGGGATATGCTGGAAATAGTTTGCGTCAAACTCTCCGCTTTCCACGACTTCATTCGGCTGAACATAATCATCAAATACCGTCACTTCGAGGTTATACCCTTTTTCGCTTAACCCTGCTTTTGCCTGCTCAAGAATCTCGGAATGCGGTGTTGCAGATGCCGCGATACGGATCGTTGTATCAGCAGATGCCCCTTCGGTGCTCTGTTCCTGTGTTCCGGTAGAGCCGCAGCCTGTCAGCAGCCCGATTGCCAAAGCTGAAGCAGCCAGTAATGTGAGTAATCGTTTCTTCATGTTTCTCCTCCTGTTCTCATTTGTTATCATTTGTTTTATTATTTTCTCTTATCCAGTTTGTCTGACAGGATCATGCCGATTGTCTGCAGAATCTGGACAAGAAGAATCAGCAATATAACCGTTACCAGCATAATACTGGTCTCATATCGATAGTATCCGTAACGTATGGCAATATCACCCAGTCCACCGCCTCCGACAGTTCCTGCCATAGCTGAATATCCAAGGATCGTTCCCAGTGCAATCGTTACTCCGACGATCAGCGATGTCCGTGCTTCCACAAGCATCACTTTCCAGACGATCGTCTTGGTGGTAGCTCCCATGGAACGGGCCGCCTCAATCACACCCGGATCTACTTCTCGCAGTGACGACTCCACCATTCTGGCAATAAATGGAATTGCCGCTACCGTAAGAGGCACGATTGTCGCCGTGGATCCATAGCTTTTCCCAACCAGCATCCTGGTAAAAGGAATCAGCAAAATCAGCAGGATCAGAAATGGAATACTTCTACCGATATTCGCAATCACGTCAAGTATTTTATATAAAACCTTGTTGGGTTTAATACCTTCTCTGTCGGATATCGTAAGCAGAATTCCCATAGGAAGTCCGAAAAGATAGCCGAACAACGTGGAGACAAGTGTCATATACAGAGTCTCACCGATTCCTCTGATGATCATATTGGTCACTTCTGCATTAAACAATGTCCGTCACCTCCTCCACCGCAAGATTCCTTTCGGTAAGATAGTTGATGATCTCTTCCTGGGCACTGACATCATCAGGAAGCCCGAGAATCATCTCTCCCTGGGCAATTCCACCCACATCCCTGGTATCTGCTTTCAGGATGTTGACCGGTTTACCTGTCTTTAAGACCATATTAGCGATAACCGGTTCAAATGCGGAATTCGTCTGATAGACGATGCGGATCTTACGCTCAGCCAAAAGTTCTTTCGTAAGATGCTCGTGGTCCTCATAACCGCTGTCAGCATCACGAAGCAGCAGATCCTTGGCCTCTTTGGTTTTGGGATGACTGAAAATGTCTGTGACAAGCCCTTTTTCCTTCACTTCTCCATCCGCCATGATCGCCACTTTCTTACATATCTGTCTTACGACAGACATCTGATGTGTGATGATCACGATCGTGATGCCAAAGTCCCGGTTGATCTTTTTGAGAAGAGCCAGAATCTGCGAAGTTGTCTGTGGATCGAGCGCACTGGTCGCTTCATCGCAGAGCAGAATCTTCGGATTGGATGCAAGAGCCCTCGCGATCGCTACTCTCTGCATCTGACCGCCGGACAGCTGTGCGGGATAAGCA
>CACZNZ010000483.1 GCA_902782625.1 uncultured Lachnospiraceae bacterium
CAAACTCCAGTTTATCGATCTGTGAAGCATCCTGGATGACAACAGGCTTTGTCTGGCACCAGCCCATGATGCCTTCTACTTCGGGATGGTGCTGATTTCCAATAATGAGGATCTGTCGGCCTTTCCCGCTCTCCTCCCACACGATATGGTGAATCTTTCTGACAAACGGACAGGTGGCATCCACCAGATGAAGTCCCTTGTCTTCTATGAGATCATAAATATCTTTTGCCACACCGTGAGATCGGATGATCACAGTTCCTTTCGGCAGCTGCAAAAGTTCTTCTTTACTGTGGAGAACTCTCACTCCCTGCCTTTCAAGATCCGAAACCACCTGTTCATTGTGAATGATGGGACCATAGGTATAGACATCTTCGTTGGATGTCTGGGCGTAAACCATATCCACCGCACGCTGCACACCGAAGCAAAAGCCGGCGGACTTCGCTACCGTAATCTCCATATCACAAAAGCTCCTCCCTGGCTGTCTTTTTATGGAACGCATCTACGATCACATCAATGACTTCCGGGATTGTCATATCCGATGTGTCCACCGGAATGGCGTCCTCCGCCTGACGAAGCGGCGAAATCTTTCTGTTCATATCCTGCTGATCCCGCTCAATGATATCTTCCTTGATACGGTCGAAATCACAGGGTATCCCTTTTTCATTCAGTTCATCGAATCTGCGCTTTGCTCTCACATCAGGGGATGCTGTCAGATAAATCTTGAGAGAAGCATCGGGCAGTACATGGGTCCCGATATCTCTGCCGTCCATAAGGACATTGGAAGTTTCAGCAAGATCTCTCTGAAGTTCAAGCAGTGCTTCTCTTACTTCCGGGATTGCAGAAGTGACTGAAGCCATCTTCCCTACTTCCTCTTTCCGGATCTCTCCGGTCACGTTCTCGCTGTTTAGATAAATCTGTTGCACGCCTTCCTGATCGTAGCTTAAAGTAATGTGAATATCAGGGCATTCAGCCGCAATGGATTCGACATCATTTCCGTCGATTCCTTTCCTCATGATATACAAAGCAATCGCACGGTACATCGCTCCGGTGTCCACATATACATAACCCAGCTTTTTGGCAATTGCCCTGGCAATGGTACTTTTCCCTGCTCCTGCAGGTCCGTCGATGGCTATACTATACATTCATTTACCTCCTGCCTGATATCGAGTGTGCTCTTTGAAAGTTACAAAAAACCACACTAAGATAATATAACATAAAGCATTCTAAATGGAAAGTGTTTTTTATGTATTTTGACCCGCGATATATGACGTTGACCACGCAATCTGTAGATTAAATCCTCCGGTTTCTGCGTCTACGTCGATCATCTCCCCCGCAAAATAAAGATTTTCTACCAGTTTGGACCTCATGGTGGAAGGATCAATCTCCTTTACACGAACTCCTCCGCGGGTTACGATGGCTTCGTCAAAAGATCTGGTTCCTTTGATATGCATTGGAAAAATCTTAAACTTTTCTTCAAGATGCTTCCTTTCCTTTCTGGTAATATCTCTAACCTTTTTTTCTGCCGGTATTCCTGCACAGGACAAAAAAACCGGGACCATGCTCTTTGGCAAAAGTCTCTCGATCACATTGGAAATGTTTTTGTTCCGGTAGGTATCAAACTCTCTGAGGATTCTCTTCTCAAGCTGTTCACTGCTTAAGGCCGGTTTCAGGTCAAGAAACAGTTTCAGGGGATCTTTGGATTTTCCTAGTTTCCCAAGCCTGGTACTGGCTGTTAGAATCAATGGTCCGCTTACGCCAAAATGTGTAAAAAGCATCTCCCCGAATCCTTTGTATATCGTCTTTTTTCCTGATTTTACGGTTACTTCCACATTTTTCAGTGTCAGTCCCATCAGATCACGGCACCATGGTTCTTCGATAACAAAGGGTACCAGGGACGGCTGCGGCGTACTGATATGATGTCCTGCCTGTTTTGCCAGTTCATAGCCTGAACCATCCGATCCCGTCGAGGAATAAGAGCATCCGCCGCAGGCAAGTATAACTGCATCTCCCCGGATTTTTTCACCAGTTTCCGTCTCTACACCGGTGACCTGGCTGCGATCTTCCGAAAAGAGAAGTCTGGTCACTTTGGTGTGATAACGCATGGATACACCATTTTTTTGACATGTCGATACAAGGGCACGAATCACATCGGAGGATTTATCAGAAACGGGAAAGACTCTTTGTCCCCGTTCTGTCTTCGTTGCAACGCCATTTCTTTCCAGAAAATCAATCATGTCGGTATTGGAGAATCTGGAAAATGCACTGTATAAGAATCGGGGGTTGGTCGGGATATGGTCATAAAAGTCAGAGATCGGTATGGCATTTGTCACATTGCAGCGGCCTTTTCCGGTGATGAACAGCTTCTTTCCTGCCTTTTCATTTCGCTCGAGCAAAATGACCCTGTGATTTCCCGATGACGCAGAAATGGCAGCCATCAAACCGGCTGCCCCTCCGCCCACAATAAGTATGGTTCTCATATTTAACTTAAACTCCTGTTATAGACATCATATTCATTCCACAACTCTTCGAGTGCCATCAGGCGTTTCTCTACATCCTCTTTACGAAGCAGTGCCACCGCTGTAACCAGGGCATTCACAAGGCTCAGAGGACAGACCAGAGAATCAATAATCGTCATGACATCGCTTCTGGCAATCAGACAGCAGTCGGCATAATCTGTAATAGGCGACTGCATATTATCTGTCAGTGCAATGGTTTTCGCCCCATGATTCTTTGCATACTGCAAAGCAAGAATCGTTCGTTTGGAATAACGTGGATAGGTAATGCCGATCATGGCATCATCCTCTCCGATGTTATAGATCTGTTCCAGAGTCTCTGATGTCGAATTGGCATCGACGATGATCACATCGTCAAACAGCATCTTCAGATAGTAACCCATCAGTCCGGCAAGGTAGGCTGCACTTCTTGCCCCAAGAATGTAGAGACGGTGACATTTGTTGATAATGTCCACTGCCTTTTGGAATTCTCCTTCGTCTACACCATTGTGTATCGTATCCCGCAGTCTCTCCGAATCCGTATAGAGAATACTCTTTAAGATTCCCTTTTCCTCATAACGCTTGGATGACAATGACATTCTCTGAATAGAATTGGAATTCGTCTTAACAATGATCTGAATTGCCTTCTGAAGATCCGGATAGCCGTCATAATCCAGCTGATAAGCGAAACGCACGACAGTCGATTCGCTCACGCCTGCTTCCTTCCCCAGTTTGGATGCAGTAAGATAAGCAGCGATATCATAGTTGTCCATGATATATTGTGCAAGTCTTTTTTGTCCCTTGCTGAAGCCTGATGATTTCTGTTCAATTCTTTGTAATAAATTCAAGCTGTCCAAAGCTCTTACCTTCCATTTCTCCTATGGTTGTTCTGACGTAAAAATGTATTATTTCCCCGGATAAACAATCACAGAGTCCACATCGTATCCTTCAAGTTTTTCTCTTCCGTTCAATCCTGCCAGTTCAATCACAAAGAGTACTTTTACCACTTCTCCGCCAAGCTGCTCAATCAGTTCGATCGCTGCTTTTGCCGTTCCTCCGGTTGCCAGAAGATCGTCTACCAGAACGACTCTCTGTCCCGGGAAAATAGCATCTTTATGAATCTCGATTTCGGCTGTGCCATATTCCAGGGCATATTCTTTGCAGACAGTTTCTCTGGGAAGTTTGCCTTTTTTACGGATTGGGATAAATCCTTTTGATTTATTGTACGCCAAAGGCATACCGAAAAGGAATCCTCTTGACTCTGCGCCTGCGATGATATCAAAATCAATCCCTTCCAGGCAATGCATCAGTTCATGGATACTAAGCTTCAGTCCTTCCGGATCCTGAAGCATGGTAGTAATATCACGGAAAATAATTCCCGGCTCGGGGAAATCAGGTATATCTGTTACATATTCGACCAGTTTTTTCACTTTATTCACTCCTCCGAAATGTATTCAATTCTTCATGCTGTCTACAAAATCAACCTTTATCATGGTATCACATTTTCGGTTTGAAAACAATACTCTTTGATTGTGAGCTCCACATACTCTCTTCCCATCCATTCATTGATTCTCGGAGTGAAAGCTGCCTTTAAGATTACCGGATTATCCTCGCCATTTTCAAGTTTTCCAACTATATTCTCTCCGTAAGAATCGATCAGATCCTCCAGGAATTCATCAGTTCTGTTAAAAATGACTCCTGTGATTCTGCCTCCTTCAGGATCTTCTAACATCAGGCTGATGACATTTCTCTTTATTCCTCTTACATCCATTTTTCGGATGTGGAATCGTCTCTGTCCGAACAAAGGAGATCTGTTCTCTCTTCCACACGGTTCGAGAACCCCGAATTCTCTAATCAGCTGTGCTGAAAATCTGGAGACAGGAACTTCCATATCGATCAGGACCTTTTTGGCAAGATCCTGATCATTGAGCGTACACACTTCATTGAGTTTTTTCCGAAATACGTTGAAATTATCTTCCGTCAGGGAAAATCCTGCCGCGCCTGTATGTCCTCCAAAGCCAAGCAAAAGATCGGAAACCTTTTTCATTTCCTCAAACATGTTGTACTCATCGATAGAACGCCCGGATCCTTTGAGACAATCTTTCGCTCTCGCAACTACATATGTCGGCTTATTGTATCGTTCTCTGATTTTTCCGGCTACAATCCCGGCAATACTCTCATGACAGTCCTTAAGGTAAATGACAAGAACCCTGTCCTTTTCCAGGTCATTTTCTTCAATATATTCTTCAGCTTTGGCAATCTCCTGTCTGGTGAGTTTCTGTCTTTCCTGATTCAGTTTTGAGAGTTCGCCGGCTATTGTCATGCAGCGCTTTTCATCTTCACAAAGCAGAAGTTCCAGTGCCATTTTTGCCGTATCCAGCCTTCCGGCGGCATTGATGCAGGGGCCAATCACAAATCCCAGATGAAATGCTGTAAAAGGAGGCTTGATATCACAGCATCTGATCAATGCCCGCAGTCCGGTGTTCGCCGTATTCTCCATTCTTACCAGACCTTCTTTGACAATGATTCGGTTTATACCGCGAAGCGGCATGACATCACAGTGAGTGCCAAGAGCAGCCATCTCCGTAAAATCTAAAGCCTCTTCCCTCGGAATTCCCATTTTCTCATAGAGAACCATGATAAAATTCCATGCAACTACCGCTCCGCAGATTTTGCTCTCCGGATAATGGCAGTCTTCCCGCACCGGATCGATCACGGCGGCCGCCCTGGGGAGAAGATAGTTTTTCTTTACTTCTCCGGCTTCTTCGATTTCTTCAAAATCCGGTTCATGATGATCTGTCACCACGATCGTCATCCCCAAGCGGTTTCCTTCTTCAATCTGATCAATCGCAGAAATGCCATTGTCACAGGTTATGATCGTATCAATCCCAGCGTGTTTTGCTTCTTCGATCATACGTATATTCATCCCGTACCCGTCTTCGATCCTGTCAGGGATTCTATAGTCTACTCTGGCACCGCAGCGAAGCAGTCCTTTATAGAGAATATAGTTTGAAGTCACCCCGTCCGCATCATAATCTGAGATAATCCGGATTTTTTTGCCTTCTCTGATTTTTTCTGCAAGGATATCGGTTCCTTTATCCATATCCTCCATCAGGTATGGATCCGGAAGAGCGGCAAGAGTTCCATGCAGATAGCTTGTCATATCTTCCACGGAACGCAGATTCCTGTTAGCAAGAAGTCTTGCCGTCAATGGGCTTATTCCGAAATATCTCCCAATCTCATCATAATTTGCCCTGATTACTTTCTGTGTCCATATTGTCTCATATTTTGCCATATATTCTCCTTATGAAGAAGGAAAAAGAGGAGTAGAAACTCCTCTTTTTCTTATTTGCGTTTTTTGTTCTTTTTTGATTTCTCAGCCCGCTGAGCTGCCTTTTTCTTATCACCATATGTTCTCATGAAGTACCAGATCGGACCTGAAATACATACAGAAGAATAACACCCGCAGATGATACCTGCCATAAGGGTCAGTGTGAATTCCTTGATGGAAGCCACACCGATCAGATAGAGGACAAATACCGTGATAAAGGATGTAAAAGACGTATTGAGTGATCTGGTCAGTGTCTGGGAAATACTGGTATTAACGACGGTATCGATTCCCTGCTTCACAAGATGATTATCTCTCAGATTCTCACGGATCCTGTCGAAGATAACGATGGTCGCATTGACCGAGTAACCCAGGATCGTCAGCATACAGGCAATAAAAGTATTACCCACTGACAGTCTGGCAACAGAATATACCGTAAGTACGACAAGAACGTCATGCAGCAGCGCAATAACGGCACTGGCGCCGAATCGCATATCCTTAAACCGGAACGCGATATAGATCAGCATAAAGATGGCCGCCATGACAACCGCGACAATCGCGTCATTTTTCATCTCATTGGATACACTCGCCGTGATCTCTTCTGTCTGATAATCCCCGATCTTATACTTTCCTTTCAGGGCATCTTCCAGTTTCTGACGGTCATCCACACTCAGCTCATTGGTCTTTACCACAAGCTGATCGGAGGCAACGACTTTCTGGCTCTGTACCGTTTTGACATTCACGGTACCCTTTACCGTCTCGACAATATCTTTCTCTAACTGATCTGTGATCTTCTCATCCATGGTCATGGTGATCGCCGTACCACCGGAGAACTCCAGATCATAGTTTAAGATGTTTCCGATCTGTTTTTTGTTGATCGGCATGAAGATAAATCCAAGCAGGATCACTGCCACAGACGCAACGATGCAGTATCTGCTGGCTTTTACATAGTTTCTTACCTTGAACTGACGGGCTGCTCCGTAGAATTTCTTATCCTTAAAGCCCATCTCATAGAACACGAGCATCAGATGTCTGGTGACAAAGAGTGCCGTGAACATAGATAAAATGATACCGATTGCCAGTGTCTGGGCAAAGCCGCGGACCGTACCGGAACCTTTTACCCACAGAACCGCAGCAGCAATCAGTGTAGTGATATTACCGTCAAGGATCGCACTGAGGGCTTTGGAATAACCGGCTTCAATGGAATTGATGACGGACTTTCCTGCTGAAATCTCCTCACGGATACGGGTGAAGATAATGACATTGGCATCTACCGCCATACCGATTGCAAGCAGGACACCGGCGATACCAGGTAAGGTAAGCGTCGCATTAAATCCGTTGATTGCAAAAAGGTTCAGGATGATGTAGATAATCAAAGCTACGCCGGATAACACACCTGGCAGCAGATAGACAACCGACATGAAAACAATGATTATCCCAATGCCGATTGCGCCGGCACGGAGACTGGTCTTGATCGCATTCTGTCCGAGCTTGGCACCGACAACATTGGAACGCATCTCTTTTAAGGTGAGAGGCAACGCGCCGATTCGGATTGTTGTCGCAAGTTCTTCCGCAGCTTCATAGTTCTCCATGTTTTCGATGACACACTTACCATCCGTGATCGCAGACTGAACAGTAGGAGCACTGACGACTTCCCCATCATAGTAAATGTAGATCGGTTTCCCGATATTATTGGTCGTCGCTTCTGCAAATGCTTCTGCTCCCTTCTTGTCCATGGACAAAGAAACGACATAATTATCCATTCCGTTATCCTTCTGCGTTCCGGCATCTGCACTCTTGATATTGGATCCGTTGAGGACTTCCGTACCGTCTTCAAGTTTGAAGGAAAGGTCACCTGGTTTACCTAATTCATTAAGAATCTTATTAGCGTCTGTCACGCCCGGGATCTCTACCGTGATTCTCTTGCTTCCTTCCTGATATACTTCCGCCTCTGTACTGTAACCTTCCACACGCTTTTGCAGCTTGTAGATGGTATCTTTGATGTCTGTCTCAGACGGATTCTTCTCGTTGATCTGATAGGTGATGCTGACACCGCCGGCAAGATCGAGTCCGAGTTCAATATTCCTGGCTGAACCCTTGTGCTCCTTGCCAAATCCTTTGTACACGCCGAATGCGGATACCGCAGCCAGCACAATGATAAACAGAAGAATCAGATATTCTTTCTGCTTCGGATTCATATTCCGTTTACGTTTCTTCGCCATCTTTTGCTCTTCCTCCTTCTCATTCGGCCGTGGCAGCCTTCATCATAATGGCACATTCGACACGTTTCCTCTCCATCTCGCAGGAGAGGTCATAAGCATCATTGATGTTTCCGTGAAAATGAAACGAGTTGGCAGGACATCCTCCGCTGCAGTAAAACCTTGCAAAGCATTTCCTGCATTTCTCCTTGGTATATACATTACATCCACGAAATGTATCGCAGATATCTTTTCTTTCTATGCCGGTAAAGACACTTCCCAGCCGGAAATCATCCTGTCCGACAAACTGATGACACGGATAGAGATCACCCCACGGTGTTACTGCCATGTATTCGGTCCCGCTCCCGCACCCGGAAAGTCTTTTGGCCACACAGGGTCCTCCGGTCAGATCGATCATAAAATGAAAGAACCGGAAACCTTTTCCTTCCTTCTGCCTCCTGATCATCTCACGGGCGAGCAGATCGTATTCCTCAAAGATCCTGGGAAGATCCTCCTCCCGGATCGAATAAGGCTCTGTGGGGTCTCCGACCACCGGTTCCATGGAAATCTCGGTAAAACCTTCATCGGCAAGGGATAAAACATCCCTGGAAAAATCCAGGTTATTCCTGGTAAAGGTTCCTCTGACATAGTATTTCTGATGATTTCTGGAGGCCGCAAGCTTTTTGAATTTCGGAAGGATGAGATCATAACTCGGTTTTCCGTTCCTTGTCGGTCTCATCCTGTCATGGATCTCTTTACGTCCGTCGATGCTCATGACGACATTGTCCATCTCCTGATTGACAAAATCGATCAGATCATCATCGATCAGAATCCCGTTGGTAGTGATCGTAAAACGAAAATGTTTGTCATACTCCTTTTCAAGTTCACGACCGTAAGCGACGATTTCCCTGACTACTCCCATATTTAAAGTTGGCTCGCCTCCGAAGAAATCGACTTCCAGATTTCTGCGGTTCCCAGAGTTTTTGATCAGAAAATCAAGGGCTGCCCGGCCAACCTCGGCAGACATCAGACCTCTGCTTCCCTGATGATACTCTCCTTCTTCCGCAAAACAATAACGACAGGCCAGATTACAGTCATGTGCAATATGCAGACACAATGCCTTGACGACAGTCTCCCGGTTTTTGACTTCCGAAATGTACTCCTCGTAGACATCATCCGTAAACAGAAGTCCTTCTTCCTTCAGTTCCTGTACCTGTTTCCAGGCATCCCGCACATCACCGTCCGGATAATCAAGCCGTGTAAGAATCTCATCAAGTTTGTGATCTTCGAACAATGCCACCACGTCATAGGTGACATCATCCACCACATGGACCGCGCCGCTGCAGATATCCATCACGATATTGTATCCGTTATTCCTGTATTGATGAATCAAGACGCGTCTCCTTTCTAAAATGATCATATCAGCACAATGGGAAGACTTTCGCCTTCCCACCCAGTAAATACTCTTTACTTATTACTTTCGTTCTCACAAACCTGATTGCCTACCGTACAAGATGTCTTGCATGCGGACTGACAGGATGTCTGACACTCTCCACAGCCACCTTTGCACATCGTAGAACTGTAAGTCTTTTTCCCTGTAAGTGTTTTCACTCTTTTCACAATCATGCCTCCTTGCTGTAAATGTAATGCTCAAGCGGTACCTGCCCGCTTTCACAGTAAATTCAGTATATCATACTTTCCGATGCAAAAAAACCCTTTTTACAGGAAGGATTATTCATCGTTTCCGGACAGATCCGGCTTTTCTACAGATGCGATGGCTTCCTTCTTCATCGGGATACGGCAGTTTCGGTTATTACCGAATTCCACGATTACAATGTCATCTTCAATAAGAATCAGGACACCGTAAAAACCGCCTGTCGTGATAATCGTATCTCCCGGTTTCATTGCTGCATACAGCTCTTCCTGTGCCTTTTTCTTGTTCCTGTCAGGACGGATCATCATGAAATAAATGAGGAATCCGAACAAAAGAACGTAGATCAGCAGCATCTGTATCCCGCCGTTTGCACTCATCATTAACATTTCGTTACCTCCATATTTGTTAATTATTGGTCTTCTTTCGAAGAAAGGCTCGCAAGCGCTTCTTTTTTGAATTCGCTGTAGCGATGTTCCTCAATGGCTTTTCTTATCTTTTCCATAAGATGATTATAAAAATAGAGATTGTGCAGGACGCACAGTCTTAGCCCAAGCATCTCTTTTGCTTTCAGAAGATGCCGCAGATAAGCTCTGCTGTAGCTTCGGCATGCCGGACACTGACAGCCTTCTTCAATCGGACGTTTGTCAAGTTCAAACCGTTTGTTCGTCAGATTGAGCCTGCCATGCATCGTATAGACGTGTCCATGGCGTCCGTTCCTGGAAGGATAGACGCAGTCAAAGAAATCGACAGCACGGTCTACAGCCTCAAGGATATTGGCAGGTGTTCCTACCCCCATCAGATATACCGGTTTATCTACCGGAAGATGAGGCACGACTGCATCAAGGATCTCATACATCTGCTCATGGGTTTCTCCCACGGCAAGTCCGCCGATCGCATAACCGTCAAGATCCATCTGAGTAATCTGCCTGGCGTGTTCAATACGGACATCCGGCAGGATCCCTCCTTGATTGATCCCGAACAGGAGCTGATGCGGATTGATTGTATCAGGAAGCGAATTCAGCCTCTCCATCTCCTTTTTGCATCGGGCAAGCCATCTCGTCGTACGTGCCACGGACTGTTCAATATAGTCCCTTTCCGCAACACTTGAGGGACATTCATCAAACGCCATGGCAATGGTGGACCC
>CACZNZ010000484.1 GCA_902782625.1 uncultured Lachnospiraceae bacterium
CTCATCTTCTTCCTGCTCCTTTGCAATCCCACCTCCGGAAGCAACGACTATATCCGGCGCTGTAACCGGAGGGAGCTTTTGGGCAAAATCTGTAAAAGGATTGTTCTCGCCCTTTGTTTTTTCCCATTCTTCTATCTGTCTTTTCATAACCTTTCCATCATAGTCTGTCGCTGTCACAAGGCTCTTCATCGAAAGGTCTGAAAAAGTATGACCGAAAAAACTGCCATCCTCATAATAATGTTCCAGATAGTTCAAACCGTCATCTGTCGCTTCATCCTGCTCACGCGGGTCGAGGAAAAACACATGATAACGAAAAAACAGTGGGCAGTCATAATTGCTCAGGATCGTATCTCCTGCTCCCAGAAAAGCTGCTTCCGTATGCATACTGTTTTCGTAAGCATGAATTCCCTCCAGTACGCAAAAAGCTGTTGCAAGGATGATAAGAAACATCAATGCCAGAAAAATCGAGATTTCTCCCCGTTCCTCAAATAATTTCTTCTTTGCCCGAATGAGTCCTCCTATTTTATCGAATCGCTGACGCATTGCTCTGAATTGTCGAAAATATAGATGCCACAACAGACTTCATATTCGTCTGGAAGATCATCACCAATCCAATCAGGACGACAATAATCAAAATGACTTCAACCACGCCCATTCCTTTTTCCTCTCTCAGAATCTTTTTGCTCCGTTTTCTTAGTTCTGCCAATCTTTTCATCTTACTATCCTTTCTATCATTACTATCCTCCGCTGCTTTTCAATCTGTCATCAATAGGAACGAAACCTCAAAATTGCCGGAAACATAACCATGGCCATAATGACTACCAGGAGAACAACCATGGGAAACAGCAACTTGGTTGCCGCTTCTTCTCCGTCTTTTTTTGCCCGGTCTATGCGATAACGGAAAGCTTCTTCCTCTGCTGTTCCCATCAGAACGCCAGCCTCCCTGGCTCCTTTTGAAAAAGCCTGAATCAGCAGAGTAGATAATTTTTGATAATGCCTGTCCCGGAATTGCATACCCCATCTCCTGCAGGCTTCCCGCTGACTCACTCCTGCAGCTAGCTGCTGCTCCATCTGAATCATTCTTTCAAAGGCATATCTCTTCCCTGTTGTTCCTTTTCCCCGGCGGTAATCATCACAGATTCTTCCTACTGCTGTCGGGAAAGACGCCCCTGCTCCCATAAACAGCGTCAGCATGTTGACGATCGCACAAAAATCTCTTACCGTCTCTTTCTGTGTTTTGATGCTTCTGCTGCGAAGCGCCAGAAAGTGATGCACCGGTATATAAAGAATCAGTATAAAAAGAAGGAGGAATACACCTTTCTCCGGATGATCCTCTCCCATCTTTCGTATCGTGATTCCTCCATATTCCGACGGAATCTCAAAAGAGGTGTCCATTCTGCTTTCCTCCTCTTTCTTTTCAATCATTCTTTCTGCGTCGGAAAATATCGTTTTTTTCTTTTGTTTCTTTGCTTTTACCGTAATATTAAAACTCTTTTCACCATGTATGTCTTTGTAATCCGCAGTGACTTTCACCTTCATGTCGAAGCCTTCCTGCGCTTTAAGTTCCTTTTGTCTCTCTCCAAGACTCCCGTCTGGCGTGATATATCCCGAATCGGAGCTTTCATAAGATAAGGAAAAGGGATAGCCGCTGATATGTTCTGCAAATACCAGTGGATCCGTTACTTCCTCTAGGGAAATGTTCTTTCCTTTCATGTGTTCCTCAACCTCATCAAACAATTTATGAAGTGTCTGCTCTCGGGAATCTGCCGATATCTGTCTCTCTCCAAATGTAATCTCAATTTGTGTGCTGTCTTCTTTTCCTTTCAGGAGAAAGCGTTCTTTGGTATCCCCTTTCCCGAAATCTGCCCTCTCAATCGTTACCGGTTCTCCACGATGATAAAACCGAAACAAAAGCACTCCGGCAAGCAGTATTGCCATTCCTGCAAAAGCAGCTGTCAGGAAGATCAGATTCTTTTTCAGAAAATGTTTTGTTCTCTTTTCTATCCCTGCTTCTGTTTCTGGATAGCTTTGTTTCACCATCTCATAGAAGATACGGTAAAGACCTGTCTCTTCTATTCGCAAGACTCTTCCCTCCTCTTATCAAAAACCGATATCCATGATCTTTTTGGTCCAGTAATAACATCCGGTAACTACAGTGAGCATCACACTCATCATCACATGTCCTGCTGCAGAAGTATAGAAACAGGCTATGTATTCCGGACTCATGATCCGGAGATATAAAAGGATGACAAACGGCATCAGCAGCATAAGGTTCTTCTCGAGAAGCTTCCCGCTTAGTGTCACTGCAATCTCTTCTTCCGTATCGAGTTTCCTTTTCAGATGATCCATAGATTCCCGAAGTACTTCAACAGCATTGCCGCCACTTACACGAATGATTTCAAGGACTGTGGCAAACTGACGGATTTCTTCCGATTCCGCCCTGTCAGCCATCTCCCGAAATAAAACTTCCGGCGGAATATGGAGATCCAGGCCATGTATCAGCTGCTTCATCGCACGGTGATAACCTCCTTTCTTCCTATATTGTATACAGGCCTCCCAGGCAGCTTCCCGACAGGCATTCTTCAGGGAAAGCCCTGCCTGAAGTGAAGCTGTCATGGATTGCATCAGTTCCCCGAATCCCCGATCGAACTGCTTATGTTCCTGCTCTTTTCTCCATTGATGTACTTCCCTCAGATAAAGAGGCATCAGGATCTGGATCACACCTATAAACCGGTAATCTCCATAACAAAGCCAGACTATGCACACCAACACCATCTCCCCAGCTGCCACTGCCACAGCTTCCTGCCAGATATCCTCTGCTTTCAGCTTCTTCCATTCAGATTCCTGTCTTTGCAAATCCTTCCATCGCTTCAAGATATTTTTCATACTGTCCATAACTCCTCATCTTCTCTGAAGCTCTTATCTCATGGCAGGCAGCAAGTTCCCCTCTTTCCATGTCATAGACAAACAAAGGATTCAATTCATACTCCTCCCCCTTTCTTCCTGTCATCTCAGTAATCTCCACAATCTTCCTCTTCCCGTCAGGCAGTCTGGCCAGGTGGATCAGAATATCCATCGAAGCAGCAATCAGTCCCTGTACAGCTGTCAGAGAAAGACTGCTCTCTCCCATCAGCACCATTGTCTCCAGCCTCCGCAATCCGTCTCTGCAGGAATTGGCATGAATAGAACTGAACGAGCCCGGATGTCCTGTATTCATGGCATGGATCAATGCCCCCGCTTCAGAGCCTCTTACCTCGCCCACCACCACCCGGTCCGGTCTCATCCGTAGACTGGCTTTGATCAGATGATTCATCGTAATCTCATTCTCTCCTTCCACATTTGCATTCCGGGTCTCAAGGCGAACCAGATTGTCGATATGTCGGAACCACAACTCTGCGGAATCCTCGATCGTGATAATTCTCTCAGAAGGAGAGATGTATTCTGCAAGTGCATTAATCAGGGAAGACTTCCCTGAATTTGTTGCTCCACTGACTAAAATACTCATTCTGCTTTGGACAAAAGCCGACAAAACGCCACAAAGCTGTGGAGGAAACTCTCCGTAAGCTACGAGCTTTTCCATTGTCATGCCTCCTTCCGTAAACTTCCGAATCGTAATAACCGGTCCCTCTAAAGAGACGGGCGGAAGAATGATGTGGACTCTGGAGCCATCCGGCAGCCTGCTGTCGACGATAGGAGAAGCTTCGTTGACCATGCGGTTTGTAGGCGCCACAATCTGCTCGATCACCCGCAAAACTTCGTGATCATCACGGAAATGATCTTTTGTACGAAGCAGTCTCCCATCCCGCTCCACAAAAATCTTCTCCGAACCAACCACCATGATCTCCGTGACATGCTCATCCTGAAGATATGGCTCCAGCACCCCCAGTCCCCTGATTGACTGAAAGAGCTGCTCCCGCAGTTTTTCTTTGTCCTTCAGAGAATCGTACCCTCCGGATTTATGGTGGAGAATTGCCTGATCAATATTCCGATAAACTTCTGAATCTGTGACGATACCGTCTTCTTCCAGTCTGTGAAGCACTTCTACCCGAAGCTGTGCAGAATCAATACCCATGCAAGTCTCTCCTATATTTTTCTTTATTAACCATATATTTCCATATCGGAACTATACTATATTATCCTAGATTTGTCAATAGTTGGTTTTGTCTATCGTTCGAATTTCTATACCCTGTGCATAGTATCCATCGGAAACAAGTTTCATCAGACGTTTACAGAACCTGTGCTGCGCTGCAGAGGCGACTGAATCGACCAGAATGATTCGGTCAAACAAGGCAAGCATCTCCGGTTTTTTCAAGAATCCACTGCCGGCACCGACAACCACTTCCGGATACAGCCTTTCGTCTCTCAGTTTATGAAAAAACCATTGATAATCTTCCATGGTAAGCTCGCGCAAATAAAAATACATATCCGGTGAATCAAGCAGATATCCTTCCTCCGTCTTCCGGACCATGGCAGAAAGCCTTTCGAGAATCTCTTCTTCTCGCAAATGAATATAGTAGCTAAGATCTCCCATATCAGCCCCATCCCCTGATCCGAGATCCTCCATTCCAAGATATAGTCCTTTCTGTTTCATAAAACGAAAGGCAATCTCTGAAAGGTTTTCTATATAAACAGGTGAAAAGAGCAATGTCAGATATGCTTCTTCCTGCACATTTTCCTCTTTTTGTTCTGTGAGTAGCCGGACCAGTTTATCTGGCGTATCACTTCGACAAAACACACCTTCCTTTCGATCATCACCCAGAATCATGATTTTTCCAGGATGGATTTTCTTTTCTTCCGAAAGAAACTCTTCAGACAACTCTTCCGCCAATAGATAATAATCCGCTGTCTCTTTCCAATCCTTCAGCCCCGCCTCACCGGTAAACAGAACGAGACGGCTGTCTTCCGGCATCGTTTTCTCAAGATAATCCACCAGTCTCTTCCCGTATTCACCTTCCTGAACAACAACGATCTTCATATCTTCACGCCCTTTCTGTTTTTGCTATATTTGTTATATTTTAGTAATATAGCATATTTTTAGTTTTTTGGAAAGAGAATTGTCTTGCTTCATTTCCAAAGAATGTAGTATACTGTACATGAATACTCGTGACAGAGATTTGATTCAGGGGGGAAATAATCATGAAAGGAATTATATTAGCAGCCGGAAAGGGCACCAGGCTTTATCCGATTACATTGCCGGTATGCAAACCTTTGCTGCCGGTTTACGATAAACCGATGATCTATTACCCACTTTCGGTTCTAATGATGGCCGGAATCCGGGATGTTCTTGTCATCGTCCCGGCGGACGAACGGCAGCCGTTTGAACATTTGCTAGGCGATGGATCTCAACTTGGCATTCATATCGAATATAAAGAACAAAAGATACAAAGAGGTATTGCCGATGCATTTTTAATCGGCGAAGATTTTATCGGAGATGATTCTGTCTGCCTTGCTCTGGGAGATAACATTTTCTATGGTCCTTCTTTCAGGAGAAAGCTTCGGCAGGCTTATAAACTTGAAGAGGGTGCTGTAATCTTTGGTTACTATGTATCCGACCCACGTCCTTTTGGTGTGGTGGAATTTGATCAGGACGGCAAAGCCATTTCTATCGAAGAAAAGCCTTCCCATCCGAAGTCCAATTACATCGTTCCGGGCTTGTATTTTTATGATAATCAGGTTGTGGAGATTGCGAAACATGTGCAGCCCTCCGCGAGAGGAGAGCTTGAGATTACCTCGATCAACAATGCCTATCTTGAGAAAGATTCTCTGCATGTCATTCCGCTTGGAGATGATTACTCCTGGTTTGATGCGGGAAATGCAAACAGCCTCTATGAGGCGGCCGGTGCGATTAAAGCCGCGCAACGAAGTGGTAAGATGATCGGGTGTCTGGAAGAACGTGCGCTGAAGAACCGCTGGATCACCATCGACCAGCTTGTGGAACGCGCCGATACGATGGAGAAGACCAAGTACGGAGAATACCTTTACGGCGTTGCCGCAGAGTTAGAAGATGAAGTATAATAATACAAGAAAATAAAAAGCAGCCTATGAGGCAGACCTTCCTGCGTTTGCTGTTTCGGTTCGCGCACTGATGATCCGTCATTCGCGCAAACTCGCTTGCGCTCGGACAAGCGCTCGGTGACGGATGCTAGCGCAAACCTCAACCACGCAAACTATGCAGATGGTCTGCCTCATAGGCTGCTTTCTTTTTCTCTGTCAAAATGATAGAGAGATTGGGATTGTAAGCGCAGTTTGGGAGATTGATGGTTTATCGCACGCTTTGTATATAGTCTAAATATCACTATAAAAGAATGGAAAGTACTGCTTCTGTCGGATTTTGCTCTCCGGGATAGGAAAGCAGTTCCTGCAGGCTCTGATTTTGCGTGGCTTCTGCCAATAATTCCTGAAATCTTTCTGAAGATGGCAATATGTAATCGGGATAATGTTTCGCTACATATTTTTCAAACCAGTTATCGCTGTAATCACCGACGAACAATGGCTTTTTCGTTGCCGCAAAGGAAGCGGCCATATAGCTGTCATTCGTCACGAGTGCATCTGCCAGATAAAGAAGCAGATGTGGTGCAATACCTTCTTCGGGTGTCAGTGTGCACCAGCCCTTATCCGGCTCCGGCAGGGTGTCAGGACCGGTTTTCTTTTTCCCGGAATATATCACGGCAAGTACCTTGTTCTCCTG
Source organism: uncultured Lachnospiraceae bacterium (assembly GCA_902782625.1). GTDB lineage: Bacteria > Bacillota > Clostridia > Lachnospirales > Lachnospiraceae > Anaerobutyricum. The sequence continues at coordinate 6,689 of CACZNZ010000484.1, forward strand.
AATCTGCGGGAAGCGGTATCCACATTCCCTGCGCACCTTTTCTCTTCGTTCTTTCTGACAAAGATCCCAGGAAAAAGGAGTACAGACACCGTCAGTCTTTGGAATCTTGCCGACATTATAACAGGCCTCAAGCACCTTCTTTACAAAAGGGGAGCCGTTGAGAATGTGCGAATGCAGCATAAAGGAGCGGAGTCTTTTTGCTCCAGGATTATCTTCTCTGGTAAGCATGGCTTTAAAAAAGTAGTCATAACAGGCTCCGACCAACAGCTTTTCTCTGACCGTTTCTGACTGTCCCACCTGTGCATCCAGGGACATGTCCGCACAGATGATGTGGCCTGCGCCCTGATAAAACTGTGCTTTCTTATGTTTCATTCCTTCTGCATAATAGGGATTCCTGCTGATTTCATTGGCACAAAACCGTTGGAATCTGACTCCAGGCAGATGCTTTCGAAGTGTCGTCTGCAGCACAGCAAAATCCGGGGTGAATCCTCTTCCTCTGCTGCTCAAAAAAGAAATCTTCACTTTGCCCTCCCCTCTGTCAGATAAGCATGAATCTGTCCGGCAATCTCTGCCGAGCTGTCACCATCACAGGCTGACATATATTTTTTCTGAAACATTCTGTAATTGTCTGTAATCTGATGACGTGACCTGTCAGTGAGATACGCAAGTAATTCTTCCTGTGTCCTTATCATTTCTCCCGGCAGATCCTGCGGATACCGCAGATAGAATCCTCTGTCATACTCATCATAATCATAGCAATAGAACAGAATCGGTTTATTCAAAAGACTGTACTCGAAGATGACCGAAGAGTAGTCTGTAATCATCAGATCTGCAGCAAACATCATGTCATTGGTATTGATATCCCTTACCTCGATAATATTATCATACTCCTTCGGAAGGATTCGGGTAGTCATCAGCGGATGGGGGCATATCAAAAAGAGCATATCTTCCGGCAAGTTTGCAGAAAGGCGGTCAAAATCAAGTTCCGGGATAAAACTGGCCCGGTCCTCTCCGGTATCACGGAAGGTTGGTGCATAGATAACCAGATATCTTTTGCAAAACTCCGGATGCGCCTGAAAGATCTCTTCTTTTTTTTCTTGTTTGATCTTCTCATCAAAATACATATCGGTACGCGGAACGCCCATTGCTTTTACTTTTCTGACATCAATGTCGAACGCATCGGCATAGACCGTCCGGATATTCTCGCTGCTTACGCTGACCAGATCGTACCTGGCGTGATAGGCTAGTTCAGCTTTTGTGCTGAAGGGTGTTCCTCTTTGTCCAAACATTTTAAATGCACCGCAGGCATGCCAGATCTGAATCACTTTCTGTTCCGGTCTTAGAGGCAGATACCTAAGATACCGGCAATAGTCATCTGTCACGATCACTTTGCTTGTCAGGATTGCTTCACACATATGGATACTTTCCCACACCGAATGCTTTCCCGACTTGGCACAGATGATCTTCTCTTCGTCTACGCTGTCGTAGAGTGCTTTCAGGTTACTGTCCAGCATATCGTCTCTTCGATTCGTGATAAAAAGCACCCGGTCTGCCACCGGCATAGTCAAGGCCCTTTCTATATAATGCTTGATCAACCGGCTTTCTCCTGAGTTTTCCGGTACTGGTCTCAGTTTGAGCAATACTTCATCCTCATCCGGCAATGGCACTGCATTTCCTTCCTCTGCCGGTTTGTCACTCATCAAATGCTCCGATAATTCTTCCGCTTCTTTCGAATCAAGCATTTTGATATATTCGTTTACCGGAAATGAAACAATTACATATTCATTTTTATCAATATAATAATTCCCTTTTTGATAACAGCGAATCAATTCCCCTTCGGTTTCCAGATCCTGATCCGAAAGAAAATCGATGCGGAAACATTTATTTCCGGGAAGCATATCAAAATAAACGTATTCTGATTCCGGTTCTTTTGTAAAAAGACTGTGCCAATAAACCGGGAGGCATTCCCCATACTCCTTATGGCAGATACTGGTCGTCACAAAATCACAGTCCGTCTGGAGAAAGGCGTCGTAAAAATGCTGTAGCGCATCCGGTTCATAGTACAACGCTGGCCCGGTAAAAATCATATACTCTGAATCGGCACCTGAAAGCGCCTTCCTGTAAAAGTCATGGCGGTCGTCCGATTTAAGAAAGTTTACTCTTCCATCAGAGGTCACGTTGTGAAACGTTTCCGGCATCAGGATACGAACATCTTTTACAGACTGTGCCAACAGGCTTAAAAGTGTTTTGATCACGCAGGATCTATCCTGCTCGTCACCATATAATGCGATTGTAAATTGTTGATGTTGCAAATCAGCTGCTCCTTTTTTATTTCATTTTGATCGTTTTATATTTGCGAAATCTCTTTTTAAAGGTTTTTTTTGCTTTCTTCTTCCCGTAAAGAATCACCGTAATCTTTTTTGTCTTCTTTCTTCTGACAGCGGATTTGGGCATCCTGAATTTTTTCGCTGCCGTAGTTCCTTTTAGACGAATCACAATCTTTTTCAGTCTCTTTGTGTTGTAAAAAGCATAGTTACCAATCTTGCTCACATTTTTCCCAATGATAATCTTTTTTACTTTCTGATTGCCACGGAATGCATTTTTGGCAATAGAAGTGACTTTATATCTATGGCCTCTTAGCCTGACAGTGGCCGGTACCGTGATTACTGCCTTATTCTTATTGACAGGTCTTATGAACCGGACTTCTTTGCCCTTTTTTGTCACGCGATAATAGGTCGTCTTATTTTTTAGAATCGTTTGTGCTTTAGGAATCTTTTCAAAAGACTCTGAGATCACAAAACTTCCTGTCGCAGTTCCCTTGTAGAATCCTGAAAAAGAGACCATAATAATGGCCGTTCCGATATCGACGTTATCTGAATATGTAATCATGTACTCCGATTCAGGAATTTTTCTTCCTTTAAAGGTCACTGTTACCGGCGGCGTCAGGGCATGCCCGGTATAAACCTGTGGAGA
>CACZNZ010000485.1 GCA_902782625.1 uncultured Lachnospiraceae bacterium
TGCCGAAACGGACGCCGGTCAATGTCTGAAGCGGACGGAAGAATGCTGCAAGAGATGGGAAGGAAAGTTCGTAAGCGGCCTCTCGCTCTCGTACGGTTACGCCGATTCCAGGGAGTTTAACGATATGGATTCCATCGAGAAGGCGGCGGACCAGCGGATGTATCAGTTTAAAAGAGACTATTACGCCAGCAAAGGAATGGACAGACGAAGAAGGTAAGGTCTTTTATATGCTGCCTTCCGGCTGCTGCAGAATCCCAGACCTTAAAAATGAATATCGCTCTATATAAGACGAATGCAGAGGAACCGATGCGGCGCCTCTGCTTTTGCCATGTTTTCATGTTTTGGCTTTCCGGCTGCGAGGACATGATCGCGGAAGAAGCTCGTCTTACAGGAAAGAAGATTGAACCGGAAGGCCGCGAGCTGGACCTTCTGAACCAGAAACTCGAGCTGATCGCCGATGTGATCCGGGACGGGCATGTCCCTGAGCTTTCCATTACCTGTTTTGTCCCGGACGAGAAAAAGGCCGGCGGGAAATATGTGACCGTGACAGGGAAGATCAGGAAGGTGGATTCCGCCTTCGGCCAGATTCAGCTTGACAGGAAGAAGATCGATATCGATAAGATGCTTGCCATTACCGGCGACCTGATGCAGTTCTTTCGTCCAGTAAAGATATAACGGGCTACTCAGTTTTCTGAATCTAACTTTTTCTTGAGATATAGATCCGGCAGGACTATCAATCCTTCTTTTTCAGGTTTATCCTGCGGATACCAATACACAAGAAATCTAACTTCGGCACGAGAGAACTCATACCCATTATCAAGATACCAAGAGAGTGCGGAAATCGAGCGCTTTGAAAGTCTTAATACTGAATATTTTTTATTATTCAATACAGAATACATAGACCAGTCTGACTGCAGGAAAAGCTCAGAGCCACTATGCAATTGACGAATAGTCTGTTGCATAGTCAAACAATTACTCAGCCAAATATCCTTGTGGCCTAATGGAAGAAGTATTTCCGTATTCTGATCAAAGTCTGAATTTTCCTGTCTTTGTTTTGCACCTTTTGCATACACTCCTTCAAGAAGACCATTATTCTCGTTGATAAACAAAGAATCTCGAGCGCGCGTCATACCGACGTACAAAACATGACGCTGCTCGTCATCCTGAATCTCATATTGATTCAAATTCATATAAACTGTATCAAATTCCCGGCCCTTTGCTTTATGGATCGTAGAAACAAAAATTGTGTTTGCAGGATTGGTAATCAAATCCTCATATTTTGTCTCAATAATATACTGTTCTAAATCTGAACGATACTTTACGTCATTCGTTTTTTCAAAATCACTCAAAAGCTTCAGACACTCAGGGAGACAAGTACTTTCTCTGAATTCCTCCTTCAATTTGCCAATCGCCCACATCCATCGTTCATCCTGTATCACAGGCATTTCTTCCTGTCTGCCCAAATGGTGAAGAAAACTCCTGATCTCTCGAAGTGCGGTCAGATTGAAACCAGATAGATCCTGTATCAATCTGGCGCGATAACCAAGCCGCTTCAATTCCGCCACAATATGAGATGCTTCCATATTTTTTGTCGTAAGCACACAACTCAACATATTTCTTTTTCGTAATACCAATAGAGATTACAGTGTTTCTAAAGATGATGATTCCAAAGCCATCTTTGAGAGACTGGCCTCAAAATGTAATACTCTGGTTACGACCGCAGGAAATGTTCATGACTACTATGACTCTTCCCAGTTAATCGAGCTTGCCGAGCTGGGATTTCCTGAGCAGTACAGTCTGTTTGAAAAAGAGTATGGGAAAAAGCTGTCATCTAATGATGCAGCTATAGTAAAACAGATTCTTTCTGAGATCCATGGCTATACACTTTTAATTCCGCTGATCGCGAAACTCCTGAATCACAGCAGCCTCGGTTTTAAAGACGTTCTTGATAGAATAGATGAGGCTGGTGTTTTGAGCCTTCCTAGAGAAGTGCGTCATATAAAAGACTCAAAACTCTTAGAAGGCACAATTGAACATGTAGTCGGATCAGTGCTGAATATGTCATCGCTTTCAGAAGATGAGCATTTTGTACTGAAGTGCGTAGCATCTCTGAAGGGCTTCAAAA
>CACZNZ010000486.1 GCA_902782625.1 uncultured Lachnospiraceae bacterium
CGGAAGATCGTCGAGATGGAACTCTTTGACATCACCAGCCGGACAGAATACGAGGCCAACCTTTTTGCCGCCAATCTTCTCATTGATATAGATAAAATAGTTATTTAAGATGTTCGTGCAGAACCCTTTCTGCTTTTTCGTGCTGATATAGCGAACATAACAGCCCAGGCTTTCCGCCAGGCGGAAAGGATCCCTGGTGTTGTGGGTAAGGATCAGATCCCGGGGCAGGGAAAAAACTCTGCTGTCCATTCCGTGTTCCTCCTGTGGATTGCCGGTCAGGCATCTTCGCCTTTCCGATATTTTTTCGGTACATAGCTGCGGTTATTCTTCTTCGCTTCCCAGTATGCTTCCTGCATGGCCTGCATGATGGCATCCATGTCCTCTTCATCCATATCGCCGCCGGACCACATGGCAGCGATGTCCGCCACCATATCCCAGGCCTGACGGGCTCCGCGACTTCCGTAACGCTCATTGGCCCGGAGGACAAAGGAGGCATTGTCATCAAGAAGGACATCTTCGTTGATATCAAGGGCTTTGGCAAGGACGAGATAGGTATCCCGCTTCTTGGGCAGCCTTGCTCCAAGCTCATAATTCTGGATTGTCCGCAGAGACATCCCCGTTGCCTCAGCCAGTTCTTTCTGGGACCAGCCTTTTGCCGTTCTCGCATTCCGGATCTTTTCACTGAATTCCATAACATCTTCCTCCTGACATTCGTAAAAAACGCAACTTATGATAAAATAGTACGACAGAAACTGCGTGATGTCAATAGGAAAATGAGAAATTGAAAATGAGACAGCAAAATGATACAATTAATTATCTGAATAAAAATACGCTATTTGCAGAGGAAAGAATATGATACTCAGAGAATATGGAGAAAATGATTTACAAGAGATGACTGCTGTCTGGAATGAAGTGGTTGAAGAGGGGATCGCTTTCCCGCAGGAAGAAACACTGAATGAGGTTAGCGGCAGAGAATTCTTTGCTTCACAGAGCTATTGTGGAGTGGCCGAGGATGATGGGATCGTCGTGGGATTGTACATTTTACATCCGAACAATGTCGGCCGGTGCGGGCACATTTGCAATGCCAGTTACGCAGTTAGTTCTTTGCGCCGTGGGGAACATATCGGAGAAAAGCTGGTGAAGGATTGCCTTGCAAATGCAAAGAGGCTCGGGTTTGGCGTTCTTCAGTTTAATGCTGTCGTGGAGAGCAATATCCATGCGAGACATCTTTATGAAAGACTCGGATTTGTGCAGCTGGGAACGATACCAAAAGGCTTCAGAATGAAAGACGGGCATTATGAGAATATCTGTCCCTATTACTATGACTTATCATTTTTGCCGTAAAAAACGGTCAGCAGAGAATCACATATCTTTGCTGACCGTTTTTCTCATTTCCTGACAAATGTCAATTGCTGATCGAAGGAATCTTTGATGATCAGGGTGTTGGAATCTTTGAATGAAAATTCATTGTCGAACTCATCGTCTTCGGAAAACGTGTCGTTGTTGACGTATCTTACAAGAAGATGATTGTCCTTGACTTCGTATTTGAGTTCATATACGACATCCTCTCCGGCAACAGTCATCGTATAGGTGCCGGTTCCGTCCTCTTTCAGGTCATAAACAGCCCCGATATCATTCTCTTCATCCGTATACTCCCAGGTTCCGACGATAGAGTTCTCTTTCTTTTTTCCACACCCGGCAATGGCAAGAACCATCGCAAATACCAGTAAAGCAGCCAGGATTAGTTTTGTTTTTTTCATGTAAATACCTCCTTTGAATGATTCCTTTTTTGATTATAGCATGGGTCAATACAGGAAACAACAAAATAAGGAAGACAGACATGAGAAATATCATATCTTTTCTGCAACCATATCCGTAATACTCCGGACAGCAAGCTCTTTGATCTCTTTTGGTGAGGCGTCGGGAAGAATCCACGGATCAATCGCTTCCGTCGGGAGTACCACAGGCATCCGGTCATGGATCTTCAGAAGTTCCTGGGAAGGATTCCGTGTCAGAACCGTAAATACCGGATAGTGGAAGCCGCTTTCTGTCTCTTCGATCCGGTAAATACCGGCAAGCCAGGTGACCTGGGCGCCAGGAGTCTGGATGGCATACTTATCTGCAGGCACAACCTTGCCTCCTCGCTGTACATGACTCCACTCGTAATACCAGGATGCCGGAATGATACAACGGCGTCTTAGCCAGGACTCCTGAAAAGCAGCCTTCTGTCCTGCACTCTCCACGCGGGCATTCACTACCGGGCGGTCGATTCCCGGAAAATGGAATCCCCAGACCATGGGGAAGACTTTCCGATTCCCATGTGGATCGGGGGCGATGACCGGGACGATGTTGGTAGGGCGCACTTCACCTTCCGTGACCAGCGCCCGCCCGAGCGTGGCAACCATATTCCGGCCCAGAGAGCTTCGCTTTGCCTCCTCGATAATGGGCCTTAATTCCGGGGATAATTCCATATAATATCTTGTACACATAGCATGTCTCCTGTCGAAACACATAGTTCGTAAAATACGCAACTTATGATAAAATAATACAACAACCCTGCCAGGATGTCAATAAGAATATTCTAGGGAATGATTGAAAAATGTTGCTGACTGCTCTATGCTATAGACAAAGAAAAGGAGCTGCCGATCATATCCCGCCTGCAGATAAAGGAGGAATGTGCCATGATGACAATAAAAGAGATTTATGAAGAATTTGACCGGATCGGATGCCTGACATTTGCAACCGTGTCAAAAGAAGGATATCCCGAGACAAGAATCGCTCATTTTTTTGCCTGGGATAAAGAAGGATTATATTTTCTGACGATGAACAACAAGCCATTTGCCCGTCAGTTAAGAGAGAGCGGCAAACTTTCTGTCTGCGGGATGAGCAGTGCCACGCAGGCCGAACTGGATGAGAGGATGCTCCCATCCTTTGAAGCAGGATATACTATGAAGGCCACTGGGGATGTCCGGGAAGTTTCCATTGATATCATCAAACAAAAAGCAGAGACCAATCCACTTTTTCTGACCGGTGTCAACGACCAGGACCGCTATCCGGACGAGATCTTCTTCTGCCTGCACCGATTCTGGGGTGAACGGTTTGATTTTGATTTCGAACTC
>CACZNZ010000487.1 GCA_902782625.1 uncultured Lachnospiraceae bacterium
AGAACCATTGATACCTGTTACACACCCATGAAAGGATTTATCTATGATTCGAAAGAGAATTATCATCGGATGCTGCTTAATCATGCTGTTTGCCCTTGTTCTGTCAGGATGCGGGAAAAAGAAGTCAGGAGAATCACTGACTGTCTTTAACTACGGGGAATATATGGATCCGGATGTCTGTGCTCAGTTTGAAAAAGAAACGGGCATTGAGATCAAATATGAAGAAGCGCTGACACCGGAAGAAATGTATACCAAGTACAAGTCCGGTGCGATTGATTACGATCTGCTTTGTACTTCGGACTATATGCTGAAAAAACTGATGGAAGAAGGAGAACTTCAGAAAATCAATATCAACGGATTTGAGAACAAAGATAACATTGGGAAAAAATACTGGGAATTTGCAGCGAGTTTTGATGAAAAAAATGAGTATGCAGTCCCGTATTTCTGGGGTACTCTAGGGATTCTTTATGACACGACCAAGGTGAAAGAGCCGGTAGACAGCTGGAAAGTGCTTTTTGATGGCTCCTACAAAGGACAAATCATCATGCAGAACAGCCTGAGAGACTCATTCATGCTGGCACTTAAATATCTGGGTTATTCTCTCAACACCACAGAAGAAAAAGAAATCAGGGAAGCATATGATCTGCTTCTTGCACAGAAACCTGATGTACAGGCGTATCTGGTAGATGAAGCCAGAGATGAGGTGGTAGCAGGAAATGCGACTATGGCGGTCGTATATTCCGGGGAAGCCTATCTCGGACATGAATACAACCCGGATCTTACCTATGTGATACCGAAAGAAGGATCCGAAGTATGGCTTGATGCATTTGCCGTGACAAAACAATGTAAAAATGTTGAAGCGGCGGAAAAGTTCTTGGACTTTTTGTGCCGGAAGGAAATTGCGAAGAAGAACTTTGAATATATCTATTATTCCACGCCGAATGAGGCCGTGATCAACAGTCTTTCCGAGGAGGACAGAAACAATGAAGCACTTGTCCCATCCGATGAATCCATCAAAAACTGTGAGGTTTGCACACAGACAGATAAGAATGCGATTGATCTGATGAACAAACTCTGGAAAGAATTAAAAGCCAATTAAGATAGCAGGGGTTGTTGCACGAAGTGATGGGACTGCTAATGCAGTTTCTTATCACAGTTGCGGCAACTCCTTTTCTTTTTTCTATAATTCCTATTGACATAATAGGAATAGTAGTGTATGATTGCTTTAATGAAAAAGGCCTTTCGTAACTATCCATAGAGTTTAGTAAAAAAGGAGATTACTTATGGCAAAGAAATCCAGAGAAGAAAGAAAGTTCAGATTTGAGACAATCGCCCTGCATGCAGGGCAGGAAACTGCTGATCCGGTAACGGATGCCCGTGCGGTTCCGATTTACCAGACTTCCTCTTTTGTGTTCCATAACTCCCAGCATGCAGAGGACCGTTTTGGCCTGAGAGATGCGGGGAATATTTACGGAAGACTGACCAATCCAACGGTGGATATCTTCGAAAAAAGAATCGCTGCATTAGAAGGAGGAGTGGCAGCGCTTGCCGTATCTTCCGGAGCTGCAGCGGTAACCTATGCGATTCAGAATGTCGCGCTGGCAGGAGACCACATTGTTGCTGCAAAGAATATTTACGGCGGGACATACAATCTGCTTGCCCATACACTGGTAGATTATAATATCGAGACAACATTTGTCGATCCCAAAGATCCGAAAGCATTTGAAGCGGCAATCAAAGACAATACGAAAGCAATCTATGTTGAGACGCTGGGTAATCCGAATTCAGAAGTGACGGATATTGAGGCGATTGCCGAAGTCGCCCACAGCCACCAGATTCCTCTTCTGATTGACGCAACCTTCTCCACACCGTATCTTTTGCGTCCGATTGAACATGGCGCAGATATTGTGATTCATTCTGCGACAAAATTTATCGGCGGACATGGAACCACGATTGGCGGTGTTATTATAGATGGCGGAACATTTGACTGGAAAGCATCCGGAAAATTCCCACAGCTTTCCGAGCCAAATCCAAGCTATCACGGTATAAGTTTCACGGATGCGGCAGGCCCTGCAGCCTTTGTGACAAGAATCCGCGCGATCCTCTTAAGGGATACCGGAGCAACCCTTTCCCCCATACATGCCTTTATTTTCCTCCAGGGACTGGAGAGCCTGGCACTCCGTGTAGACCGTCATATCGAGAATACGAAGAAGGTTGTTGAATTCTTAAGCGCACATCCCCAGGTTGAAAAAGTCAACCATCCTTCGCTTAAGGATCATCCCGATCATGCACTTTATGAGAAGTACTTCCCGAACGGGGGAGCATCGATCTTCACATTCGAGATAA
>CACZNZ010000488.1 GCA_902782625.1 uncultured Lachnospiraceae bacterium
CCTCCGCTGTATCCGGATATTCATACACTACTGCAGTCTTTCCGGATGGCTCTACTGTGATATCTTCCGGAAGTACCTGACGGTATGCATCGATCTGATCATCCGGTACATAACAGACAAAATCATCCGGCAGCCAGGAAAAACAGTATTCTTCAATGATCGGTACCGGGCCTTCAAATGTAACCGACTTAAGGCCATCACACTGGTAGAAACAGTATTTCCCGATCAGGCGTACCTTTGATGGGATCGTTACGTCAGTGATCCCCGGGCAATAACAAAAATTGTTTGGTGAGAGCACTTCCAGGTCTTCCGGCAGCGCTACAGCAGTCAGGCCTTCCAGACGACTGATATTATTATCACTGATCGCCTGCATATAATCCGGGAATGTCAGGCTGGTTATGCTTCCATCCCTGAATGTAAAGCGCTCAAGTCCGAGAACCTCTTTCCCGTTTATTTCTTCCGGTATGACGACATCGCCGCCTTCTCCCTTGTAACTCCCCAGATTTTTCACTGAACCATAATAGTCATATTCGGCTTCTGCAGCCCACACAAGTATAGGACACAGCAGCATTGCCGCAAAGAAACCGGCAGCACACCATTTTTTCATCTTTCTCCCCCTGTCTCCTTTTGCGATTTCTACAGTGTTTCCTTAGGAAGACGCCAAGCCATCTCCTCCTGTCAGAATTATACATGATCTTATCTTCCGATTCTACCGAAAATTCGGTGGAAATGAGGCTGTCCGGAACTTGCTTTTATGTGCCTGATCACGTAAACTCTACAGTGGAATTACGGAAAAGCAAATGACAAGAGGAATACAGCATGACTCCAGTGCGTAAAAACTACAGACTGACAATCAGTTATGACGGAACCCGTTATTTCGGATGGGAGCATCAACCTTCGACGGATCTGACGATTCAGGGAAAACTTGAGAATGTATTATCGCGGATGACCGGACAGGAGGAAGAAGTGATCGGTGCAGGCCGGACCGACGCTGGCGTGCATGCAAGAAATATGACTGCAAATGTTCATATGGCAACGGACCTGACGGAAGAGGAAATTCGCGATTATCTCAACCAGTATCTGCCGGAAGATATCTGTGTCAAGGATGTTAAGATCTGTTCGGATCGTTTTCACAGCCGTTATAATGCACAAGGAAAAACGTACCGTTATACCTGCTATGTCGGTCCGCTTAAGCCGGTGTTTGACCGGAAATATGTCTGGGTACTGGATCGTGTCCCGGACCTTGCACAAATGCAGAAAGCTGCATCTTATCTGACCGGAACACATGATTATGCCGGTTTTTGCGGTAATCCAAAGATGAAAAAATCCACTGTCCGTACAGTTGATCTTATTGATATCCGTCAGAAAGGGCCTTATCTTACCTTTACCTACCATGGGAATGGTTTTCTTCAATATATGGTGCGGATCCTTACCGGAACCCTGATTGAAGTGGGAACCGGGCTCCGCGACCCGGAAAGTATCCCTGCGCTGATCGAAGCCAAAGACAGGCGTCTTTCCGGTCCCACCGCTCCTGCCTGCGGTTTGTGTATGATACAGGCAGACTACAATTGAAAAAAGTCCATAGGAACATCGGTTTCAAAGCAGTGAAAACCCTGCTGCTTTAATCATAAAATAGGAGGTAATATCGTATGAAACCTGTAACCGGTTCTCTTACCACTGAGTATCTTTCCGGCTGTTCAGAAGCCTTTGCACAGGATCGTGCAGCCCGTGTCAGCGCAAATGCCGCGATTTTGCTCGGTATTCCGGACGCTGCGACAGATCACCAGGCACTTCAGAAGCTCCCCTTTACTTTTTCCCTTGATCTGAAGCAGGGATCCGTCACCAATCAGAACAGCAGCGGCCGGTGCTGGCTTTTTTCAGCACTCAACCTGCTTCGTTTTGAGATGATTCACCGCTTCAATCTTGAAGATTTCGAACTGTCCCAGAATTATCTCTTTTTCTATGATAAGCTGGAGCGTTCCAATTATTTTCTGGAAAATATCATGAAACTGACAGATGAGCCTCTGGATGGACGATTGATGCAGTTCCTGCTGTACATGCCGATCGGTGACGGCGGACAATGGGATATGTTTGCAAATCTTATCCGCAAATACGGAGTCGTGCCGAAATCAGTCTATCCGGACACCGCCAATTCTAAAAAATCCTGGGGGTTCAACCAGTATCTTTCTTCCCTGCTCCGTGAAGATGCAAAGGAACTGCGGGAAGCGATTCTTGCCGGGACAAGCATGGAAGTAGTACGCAGCC
>CACZNZ010000489.1 GCA_902782625.1 uncultured Lachnospiraceae bacterium
CAGTCGGCGGGACTTGAACCCGCACCCAGTAAGCCCGGACTAGATCCTTAGTCTAGCGCGTATGCCAATTCCGCCACGACTGCATATCGGTAAGTGTTTCTCACCAACGAATGAAATTATAGCACAAGGAAAACATAAATGCAAGTGTTTTTTTATATACTTTTTGCACTTATTTTGTGGTATACTTATAAGCGTCTATTTAACAAGGCTCGCGAGTGAGTCTTGAAGTTGAGAGGAGCAAGAAAGTATGACTAGGGCATTCGGATCAGCAGATATCCTGCTGCCAAAACAAGATATCACCAGGAGGTGTTGGGCTGTGAACGCCTGCGATCAGTTTACCAGTGAACCAGAGTACTGGGAACAGGTTGAGAAGATCGTCGGCAGAAGGCCTTCCACACTATCGATGATACTCCCGGAAGTGTATCTCGATGATGATGACTGTGAAGAAAGGCTCCATAGAATCCATTTGAGAATGAAAGAGTATCTCAGATCTAAAGTGTTTGATCTTTATCAGGATACCATGATCTATGTCCGTCGTACTGACAGTACAGGGAAGATACGTGAAGGAATCGTAGGGAGCATTGACCTGGAAGAATATGAGTACTATAAAGCCAGTGCTTCACAGGTGCGTGCGACAGAGGCGACCATACCGTCCAGACTTCCTTCCAGGGTGAGAATCAGAAAAGACGCATCTTTGGAGCTTCCCCATATTATGATGCTAATTGATGATGATACACATAGTGTGATAGAGCCATGTGCTAAGGTGAAAGATGATCTTGAAAAGATCTATGATTTTGACCTGATGCTAAACGGTGGCCATATAGAAGGATACCTGCTGAGAGAAGAAGATCAGAACAGGGTTCTACAGTCTTTGGATGTTCTTGGAGATCAGAAGAATTTTGAGAAACGGTATCATGTGGACAACAAACCGCTTCTTCTCTATGCTGTAGGAGACGGGAATCATTCCCTTGCGGCAGCTAAGTCATATTATGAGCAGATGAAGGCTGAACACCCGGATCAGGATTTTTCGAATCATCCTGCGAGGTATGCTCTCGTAGAACTTATTAACCTGCATAGTCCTGCACTTGAGTTTGAGGCAATTCATCGAATTGTCAAAGAAGTCAACAGAGAGCATCTGATTCGAAAAATAAAAGAGACATTCCCGTTAGCAGAAACTGGAGAAGGGCAGTACTTTGATATCGTCACAGACGGATTCAGAGAGCATTGTGTGATACAGGCAGATTTGAAAAAGCTCTTTCTCGGGAGCCTGCAGACTTTCCTTGATGCTTATGTGAAAGAGTATGGAGGAAAGATTGATTATATCCATGGTGCTCATACAGTAGAGAAACTCTCTGAAGATGAGTACAGTGTCGGGTTTATCCTTCAGGATATCAGCAAGGACGTTCTTTTCCCGACAATTATCTATGACGGATGTCTTCCAAGAAAAACTTTTTCCATGGGCCATGCACAGGATAAACGTTATTATCTGGAATGCAGAAAGATTGTATAGATTAATAAATAAGAGCTGTCGCTTTTGCGACAGCTCCTTTTTTACCTATCGAGGCTTATTATTTAATGTGACATGTTTTGGAAGTCCGGATGCGTAGTATGGAAGAAGCGATCCGATGATAAGTGGACGTGCATATTCCAGATACTGTTTTCCGACATAGGTGCCATTATTGATGATCCAGTGTTTCGGTACTTTACGCTCTACGTTGGCGATCTCATGGATGTCATACTGATTGTAATGAACAAGATAAGGATCTCTTGATACGACTTCGATGGTTACCATCATACCGGTTTTTCCTTCAAAGGCAGATTTGGCTGCAATATAACCAACATTATATGCTTCGTCGATGTCTGTTCTTGAAGCAAGATGTGTAGCACATCTTTGAAGAGTGGAGAACTCAATCGGGCGGGATTTAAGTCCTGTTGCCTCTGTTACCTTGTTAGCAAGGTAGGAAGCACATCCGGAAAGCTGTTTGTGACCGAATGCATCTACAAAATCATTGCTCTGGCCAAGTTCACAGACGAATCTGCCGTCAGCTACCTTTACACCTTCGGAGACAGCGATGACTACGGAACTCTTTTTCGCTGACAGGTCTTTTACTTTCTCGATAAAGTCATCGACATCAAATACTACCTCAGGAAGGTAGATCAAATCCGGACCACTGCAGTCAACGTCTTTGGAAAGAGCAGCAGCTGCGGTAAGCCATCCGGCATGTCTTCCCATGATTTCCACGATACATACGGTTGGCTTGGAAGCGCCGAAACTCTCGTTATCGCGAATGATCTCTTTCATGGATGTTGCGATATATTTTGCAGCAGAGCCGTAACCCGGACAGTGATCGGTCAGTGGAAGATCGTTATCGATCGTCTTCGGAATTCCCATAAATGTCTGTGGTTTATCATGCATGGAAGCATAGTCTGAAAGCATCTTGATGGTATCCATGGAATCATTTCCGCCATTGTACAGGAAATACTGGATGTTATGTCTTTCAAGAATATCAAAGATCTTTTCATAGACATCTTCGTGTCCTTCGATCTCCGGCAGTTTATAACGGCATGATCCAAGGAATGCAGAAGGAGTTCTCTTCAGTAAAGAGAGATCGGATTCATTCGGGAAATATTCACCCAGATCGATCAGGTCTTCTTTCAGGAATCCTTCGATTCCATGATGCATTCCGTAGATTTTTTCAATGCCTGCATTTCTGGAAGCTTTGATAACTCCGGCAAGGCTGGAATTGATGACTGCGGTCGGTCCACCGGACTGGCCTACGATTACATTACCCTTCATTTTTATTTCCTCCTGATATTAATACTAATTCGTAACGCACTTTATTATAACAGGTTCGGTCTTTTCATGCAATGCAGGTGTCGAAGGAAATTTTTTCTTTTCAATTCTTCTAATATAAGTTACTATAGAGACATGAGATGAGACTGCGCTGGAAGGAGAGACAAAATGCCTACAACATACTCACATTATGCCTTCGGGCAGGATGTTTTTACATTGCTAAAGCCGGGGACACAAAGAGAGATTCTGCCATATATGGATTTGTATCATCTGGGTGTCCACGGTCCTGATATACTTTTTTATTATCATGTTGTAAAGAAAAATACGATCAATCAATACGGCGTGAAAGTTCATCATGAACCGGCCCGGGATTTCTTTGAACATGCCTTGAAGGTATATAAGGCGCATGGTGATAAACGAAAAGCCAGAGCGTATCTGGCAGGGTTTATGACACATTTTATACTGGACTCGACCTGCCACCCTTACATTAGAAAAAGGATTAGGCAGACGGGCATCAGCCACACAGAGATTGAGACGGATCTTGATATGATCCTGATGAGAAAGAACGGGCTCAATCCAGCGTCCTATAAACCGGCCTGCCATATGAGAGGCCGATGGGATTATGCCAGGGTCATTGCTCCTTATTTCTGCAAGACCACCAGACAGTTCCTGGAATGCATCTTGGATATGAAACTGGTGATCAATCATATATTCCGGTCTCATTTCGGCTTAAAGCGATGGGTTCTTGACAAAGTGGGAGGAAAGTTTTATCCACGTCTCAACCTGATCCATTATTATGTGAAACCTGAGATTAATCCTGCCAATGAAGAGACCTGTATGAGACTGCTCGGGCTTTACAGGGGATGTCAGGAAGAATGTGTTGCAATGATTGAGGAACTTTTTTTGTTCCTGGACGGTAAAAAC